>NZ_CAOLGM010000034.1:0-37431 GCF_948475835.1 uncultured Escherichia sp.
GACGGCGCTGTGTCTGGCATGCCTGCAATCCGGGAAACCGGACCAGGAAAAAACTTGCAGGCCATAACAGTATCTACAAATTCAGTGATCTACGTAGGCCGCATCCGGCGTGAACAAAGCGCAGAAACAAGAGTCGCATCATGCCTCTTTGACCCACAGCTGCGGAAAACGTGCTGGTGCAAAACGCAGGGTTATAATCATCAGCCCAACGACACACAGCGCATGAAACGCCCAGTCCATCAGGTAATTGCCGCTGATACTACGCAGCACACCAGAAAACCAAGGGGCAAGCCCGGCGATGATAAAACCGATCCCCTGCATAAACGCCACCAGCTTGCCAGCAATAGCTGGTTGCGCAGAGTGATCGAGCGCCAGCAGCAAACAGAGCGGAAACGCGCCGCCCAGACCTAACCCACACACCATCGCCCACAATACCGGCAATTGCAGCGGCAGCCAGATAAAGCCGCAGAACCCCACCAGTTGTAACACCAGCGCCAGCATTAACAGTTTGCGCCGATCCTGATGGCGAGCCATAGCAGGCATCAGCAAAGCTCCTGCGGCTTGCCCAAGCGTCATCAATGCCAGTAAGGAACCGCTGTACTGCGCGCTGGCACCAATCTCAATATAGAAAGCGGGTAACCAGGCAATCAGGCTGGCGTAACCGCCGTTAATCAGACCGAAGTAAACACCCAGCGTCCACGCGCGGGGAGTGAATACCACGCGAACCGGAGTGGTTGTTGTCTTGTGGGAAGAGGCGACCTCGCGGGCGCTTTGCCACCACCAGGCAAAGAGCGCAACAACGGCAGGCAGCGCCCACCAGGCGAGTGTTTGATACCAGGTTTCGCTATGTTGAACTAACCAGGGCGTTATGGCGGCACCAAGTCCACCGCCGCCCATCAGAGCCGCAGACCACAGCCCCATCACCAGTGGCGTGCGTTGCTGAAACCGCCGTTTAATCACTGAAGGCATCACCGCCTGAATGATACCGATCCCCACCCCACCAAGCAGTGCGCTGCTAAGCAGCAGCACACTTTGGGGGTAAAGCTCACGCATCAATGCACCGACGGCAATCAGCAACAGACTGATGGCGACGCTGCGACGTTCGCTGACATGCTGATGAAGCCAGCTTCCGGCCAGCGCCAGCCCGCCCATGGTGACCACCGGCAGAGCGGTCAACAGGGCAGCCACGCTAAAGCTCATTCCGCTCGCCTGGCGCAATTGCGGTAGCAGTGGACCGACGGAGGTGAGCAGTGGTCGCATATTAAGACCAATCAGCACCAGAACCAGCAGCATCGTGAACGTCTTTTGATGGTTGCGCATGGCTGTCAGAACGGTTTGGTCGGCAGATATTTACCATCTAAGGTGATGACCGCACGTTCGCCACCTTCCGGGTCCGCCACTTTCTTAACGTCGAGTTTGAAGTTAATCGCGCTGATAATGCCATCGCCAAACTTCTCATGAACCAACGCTTTCAGGGTTGTGCCGTACACCTGCAACATTTCATAGAAACGATACATCGTTGGGTCGGTTGGAATACGGTCATCAATGCAGCCACGCAGTGGAATCATCTGCAACAGTAGAATGGCGTCTTCGTCGAGATCCAGCTTCGCCCCGACCAGGCGGGCGGCGTCGGCAGGAAGCGCCTGCTGCCCCAGCAAAGCCGCGGTTACAAAGGCTTCTGCCAGACCGGTGCCGTCGGCAATCTCGGCAAATGAGAGATCTTTTTTAGCTTTGCTGAGCAAAATGGCATCGGCAAGATCAAGACGAATATTGCGGTTAATTTGCGACTGAATCATGGTGCATCTCCTGATGGTTTAAAAATAAGGTTACGCTGCGGTCGGTTGGCGTAGCGGTATGGCACAAACGCGCGGATTAGCTGCCAGTGGCACAAACTGGCGGGTTGCGCCGTCAAACGCTGCGATGCTGCCGCTTTCAATGTCGTAGACCCAGCCGTGCAGGGCGATCCGCCCCTCTTCGAGCGCCAGGCGCACCGATGGATGAGTTTGCAAATTAGCCAACTGAGCAATGACGTTTTCACGTACCATCGCCGCAGCTTTTGACGGTAAATCGGAATGCGGGCGCGCCTCATTAACGACGCGGGCTGAATCGGCATAACGCAGCCAGTGGGAGACGGCAGGCATATGGTCCATGCACTGACAGCTGGCAATGGCGGTCATCGCGCCACAGTTGGAATGACCACAAATCACAATGTCAGATACCCGAAGCGCAGCGACGGCATACTCCACCGAAGCAGAAACGCCACCGGGTTCCGGCCCGTAGGAAGGGACGATATTGCCCGCGTTGCGAATAACGAACAGATCGCCAGGCTCACGTTGCGTCACCAGCTCAGGGACCAGACGGCTGTCGGAGCAGGAGATAAAAAGTGTGCGCGGGCTTTGCTGTGTCGCCAGCTGTTTAAACAAGGCTTCCCGCTTCGGAAATGCCTCGCGCTGGAATTTAAGGAATCCATCAATAATCTCTTTCACCGTTAACCTCTGTCTGTCTCTGGAATGAGAGGCAGACTACTCGCCGATTGTCATAAGGTAAAAGTCTCATTTATGATGAGTTCTATTGGATTTACTTATAGGTTGGCGAATGCTCTCTCGACATATCAATTACTTTCTTGCCGTGGCTGAACATGGCAGCTTCACCCGTGCCGCCAGTGCGTTGCACGTCTCCCAGCCTGCGCTTTCCCAGCAGATTCGCCAGTTAGAGGAGAGTTTAGGCGTGCCGCTGTTTGACCGTAGCGGGCGAACGATTCGTCTCACTGATGCAGGAGAAGTCTGGCGACAGTACGCCAGCCGGGCGTTACAGGAACTGGGGGCGGGTAAACGGGCGATTCATGATGTTGCCGATCTGACGCGAGGATCGCTGCGTATCGCCGTCACTCCCACCTTTACAAGCTACTTTATCGGCCCTTTAATGGCGGATTTCTATGCGCGCTACCCCGGCATCACGCTCCAGCTACAGGAAATGTCGCAGGAGAAAATCGAAGATCTGCTTTGTCGCGACGAGCTGGACGTTGGGATTGCCTTCGCGCCTGTGCATTCGCCGGAGCTGGAGGCAATTCCTTTACTGACAGAAAGTTTAGCGTTAGTCGTGGCGCAACATCATCCGCTGGCTGCCTGTGAACAGGTGGCGTTGAGTCGCTTGCATGATGAAAAACTGGTCCTGCTCAGCGCGGAATTTGCCACCAGAGAGCAAATTGACCACTACTGCGAGAAAGCGGGGCTACATCCACAGGTGGTCATTGAGGCGAACTCAATTAGCGCGGTTCTGGAGCTGATTCGCCGCACTTCCCTTTCCACATTGTTACCAGCAGCGATTGCCACACAACATGACGGGCTTAAAGCGATTTCTCTTGCCCCGCCACTACTGGAGAGAACGGCGGTTTTGTTGCGGCGGAAAAATAGCTGGCAGACAGCCGCCGCGAAGGCATTTTTGCACATGGCGTTGGAGGAATGTGCGGATGTTGGCGAGAATGAATCACGGTAGCCACTGACACAGGTCAGTGGCTCTTCAACACAGAGGAAATTACCGTTTGTAATCGATGGCTTCTGGCTGCTCCAGATATACGGTGGTTTGTGCCGGTTGTGTACTGGCAATCACCTTGCCGCCACGTACCGAATAACGTACCGGAACCTGACGGCGCAGCGCATCAAATCCATTTTCAGCCGGCAGGATAATCAGGTTTGCGCTGTTTCCGGCGGCAATGCCGTAATCCTGCAAATTCAATGTTCTGGCACTGTGGTGGGTGATTAAATTCAGGCCATCGTTAATCTGCCCGTAGCCCATCAACTGGCAAACATGCAGCCCCATATGCAGCACTTGCAGCATATTCGCCGTTCCCAGCGGATACCACGGATCGAAGACATCATCGTGACCAAAGCAGACGTTAATGCCGGACTCCAGCATCTCTTTAACGCGCGTGATGCCGCGACGTTTTGGATACGTATCGAAACGTCCTTGCAGATGAATATTGACCAGCGGGTTGGCGACAAAGTTAATACCGGACATTTTCAGCAAGCGGAACAGGCGTGAGGTATACGCCCCGTTATAGGAGTGCATTGCCGTGGTGTGGCTGGCGGTGACTCGCGCGCCCATGCCTTCACGGTGCGCCAGGGCAGCAACGGTTTCGACAAAGCGCGACTGCTCGTCATCGATCTCATCACAGTGAACGTCGATGAGACGGTCGTATTTTTGCGCCAGGGCGAAGGTTTTATGCAGCGACTCCACGCCGTATTCACGGGTAAATTCAAAATGCGGAATCGCCCCCACTACATCTGCCCCTAAGCGTAACGCCTCTTCCAGCAACGCTTCACCGTTGGGATACGACAAAATCCCTTCCTGAGGGAAGGCGACAATTTGCAGATCAATCCACGGCGCGACTTCCTGCTTCACTTCCAGCATTGCTTTCAGCGCAGTTAGCGTTGCATCCGAAACATCGACATGGGTACGCACATGCTGAATGCCGTTGGCAATCTGCCATTTCAGCGTTTGCCAGGCGCGTTGTTTCACATCGTCATGGGTTAATAACGCTTTGCGCTCGGCCCAGCGTTCAATGCCTTCAAACAGCGTGCCGGACTGATTCCAGTTCGGTTGTCCGGCGGTTTGCGTGGTGTCCAGGTGAATATGTGGCTCCACAAACGGCGGTATAACTAAACCTTGTTCGGCATCCAGGCTGTTTTCAGTTATGGGCATCACGCCGGATTGCGCATCAATGGCGCTGATTTTTCCGTCCTGCAGATGAATCTGCCACAGCCCCTCTTCGCCTGGTAACCGGGCGTTAATAATTGTTTGTAAAGCGTTATTTGACACTGTTAGCCTCCACATGCGTCATTGCTGCTGTCGTTTTACGATTCAAAATCGGGTTAAGGATCAGATAGCTCAGCGCGCCACCTAATACCGCGTTGACCGGAACAATTCCCGGTAACCAGTGGCCTGCAGCAATCCCCAAGGCGACCGCCAGAATCGCCACCCAATTGACACTCATCATACGCGTGGTCGCAAAGTGCTCATAGCGGCGACGGTTCATCAGATAGTCGGCAATGATCACGCCACCCACCGGAGGAATAGCTGCCGAAAGGAAGGTCAACCAGCCGACAAAATTGTTATACAGCCATAATGCGCAGACCGTACCGATAATACCGTTGATTACCGAAAGGGTTTTGCTCGACATCCCGGTAATGTTGGCGAAACCTAAACCCGACGCATAGAGCGCGTTATCGTTGGTGGTCCAGATATTTAGCCCCAGCACCACAATCGCAGGCAACAGCAGGCCCTGAGCAATCATCACATCAGAGATATCCGCCATCCCCAGTGCCGCAGCGCCCGCTGCACCGAAAATAAACATCAACGAGTTGCCGAGGAAAAAGGCCACCATCGCCACCAGCACCGCCAGTTTGGCATTGCGACCAAAGCGGACAAAGTCAGCGGTGAGCGTGCCCGCACTGATAAATGACCCCACAACCAGCGCCAGCGCGACATTGAAATCTAACGGTTGTGCGGGAACGACCGCTTTTAAGGCGTCCAGGTCGCCCATGCCGTTAACGGCCAGCCATACGGAATAACCGCCAAGACAGGCGATAGCCGGAACCGCAATCACCGAAAGAACCGTCAGCGCCGAAATGCCAAAGAAGACGGTGACGGTCATCAGTAAACCGGAAACGGCAATCAGCAAATTAATATCCAGCCCGGTTGCCTTACCCACCGGAATAGCAAACATCGCCACGCCAACGCCAAACCAGCCAACCTGAGTTCCGCCCAGTAGCAGTGAAGGCAGCCATGAGCCTTTAACACCAAAAGAGAAGCGAGCAAGAAGATGAGTGGTCAGGCCGGTTTTTGCGCCAATGTAACCGAGAAATGAAGTGTAAATACCGAGGAGAAGATTACCGATGAGAACTGCGAGGAAGAAATCATGATAGCTAAGACCGGTTCCGAGAGTACCGCCGGTCCACATACTGGCGGAAAAGAAGGTTAATCCCAGCATGACGAACGTCAATGCCAATACCCCTTTCCGCGCCGACTGCGGGACTGGCCCCTGGCTAAAGTTGTTATCTTGCGACACGAAATTCCCCCTTTTTGCTGTTTGAAACCCAAAAAATCCGCCGCATTCTATTCATCTGAAGATAAAAAGCAATCGTTTTCGTGGGGAAACATATTTTTTATATGAATGAGTGCAAAAAGGTGGGGGAAAAATTATCGGTGTAAAAACAGTGGGTAGGCATAATAAGACGCGGTAAGCGTCGCATCAGGCATCGGCGCATGGTGTCGGATGCGCCACGCGACGCATCCGACAATACCTTACTCTTCCATCGCCTGGCGGATCTGATCCAACGACGCTGGATCATCAATGGTCGTCAGATCTCCAGGATCGCGTCCTTCGCAAATCGCCTGGATCGTGCGGCGCAGCATTTTTCCGGATCGCGTTTTTGGCAATTGCGAGACAAACCAGACGTGCGCCGGGCGGCCAAAGTTGCCAATCTGGCTGTCCACCAGCGCCATAATCGCCTTCTCTTGCGAATGCGCCACATCACGATCTTCCAGACTGTCGCTCTCTTTCGGAATGACAAACGCTACCGCCACCTGCCCTTTCAGCGCATCTTTCACCCCAACCACCGCCACTTCGGCAACGCCCGGATGACTGGAAATACTCTCTTCAATCTCGCGCGTGCCCAGCCGATGCCCGGCAACGTTAATCACATCGTCAGTGCGCCCGAGAATAAAGTGATAACCGTCAGCATCGCGGATGCCCCAGTCAAAGGTGGCGTACACCGGGCGGGAAAACAGCGACCAGTAAGTCTTCACAAAGCGGCCGTCGTCGCCCCAGATGGTCTGAATACACCCCGGCGGCAGCGGCCCTTCCACCACCAGCATCCCTTTCTCGTTGACGCCACACGGTTCGCCGGTGACTTCATTAAGCAACTGCACGTTATAGCCATACATCGGCACACCGGGGCTTCCCAGACGCGTCGGCCTGTCGTCCAGACCGCGAGCAATCGCCATAATCGGCCAGCCGGATTCGGTCTGCCAGTAGTTGTCGATGACCGGCACATCCAGCGTATTGCTCACCCAACTGGCGGTCGGCTCGTCCAGCGGTTCTCCAGCCAGATAGAGCACTTCCAGCGACGAGAGATCGTGTTTGCGAATTTCAGCGGTAGGGAATTTTTTCAGCACGCGAATGGCGGTCGGCGCTGAGAACATCCGGCTAACCTGATATTTCTCGACGATTTTCCACCACACGCCGCAGTCCGGCCAGGTCGGTAATCCTTCGTAAACGATAGTCGCCATCCCCGCCAGCAGCGGCGCGTAGACGATATACGAATGCCCCACCACCCAGCCGATATCCGAAGCACAAAAGAACACACCGCCCGCTTTGCCGCCAAAAATGGTGTCCATCGAGGTCGCCAGCGCCACCGCATATCCGCCGACGTCACGCTGCACGCCTTTAGGTTTGCCGGTCGTGCCGGAGGTGTAGAGAATGCAGGAGGTTTCGTTGGATTCCAGCCACGCCACCGGTACCCGCGCGCCGATGTGTTGATGGCGCAACGACGCGAAATCGACATCCCGCCCGCTGACGCGTGCCATTTTCGCCAGCCCGCGATCCACCAGCAAAACATGGCGTGGCTGGTGCTGCGCCTGACTTATCGCATCGTCGAGCAATTTTTTATAGGGAATGATTTTGCCACCGCGCGCTCCGGCATCAGCCGAGACAATCAGCACCGGTTTAGCATCATCAATTCGCGCCGCCACGCTGTGCGAGGCAAATCCCCCAAACACCACCGAATGAATAGCGCCAATGCGCGCGCAGGCCAGCAGAGTAATATGCGCTTCGGCAATCATCGGCATATACACCAGCACCCGATCGCCACGCTGCACGCCCAGCGAGCGCAGCATTGACGCCACCGCGTTTACTTCGTCATGAAGCTGACGAAAGGTAAAGGTGCGCTCTTCTTCTGTTTCCGAAGAGACGGCAATCAGCGCCAGCGCCTCTGGTTGTTTCTCCAGCCAGCGGTCGATAGCGTTGTGGCACAAGTTGGTTCGGCCTTCACAAAACCAACGGGCAAACGGCGGATTGCTGTGATCGAGCGTTTGCGTAAAGGGCGTCTGCCAGTCAATACGCCGGGCCTGCTCGGCCCAGAACTGCTCCGGTTCGTTAATCGAACGCTGATAAAATTCGCTAAAAGACATAATGCTCTCCTGTTGAACTTACGCCTTACCGCTGTTTGCTTAAATGACGTACAGGTCGAGATACTCATTGACCGGCATCTGTTCCAGGCGAGTTCTGTCGAGAGAAACCTCCAGAATGCGCTGCTGTTGGCGAGTCGGGAACTGGCGCGCGAGATTGATTTTGAATTTATCGACCAGTTTCGGAATACCATCCTGACGGCGGCGAGCATGACCAATGGGGTACTCCACCACCACTTCTTCAAATCGTGTGCCGTCGGTGAACTCAAGGGTAATGGCATTGGCGATGGCGCGTGTTTCCGGGTCGTGGTAGTCAGCGGTAAATGCCGGATCTTCCAAGCAATTGATCTTCTCGCGCAGGGCGTCGATACGTTTATCTTGCGCCACGTTGTCCTCGTAATCTGCCGCCGTTAAGCGCCCGAACAGCAGCGGGATCGCCACCATGTACTGAATGCAGTGATCGCGGTCTGCCGGGTTATTGAGCGGTCCTTTTTTGTCGATGATGCGAATACAGGCTTCGTGGGTGCGAATGGTCACTTTTTCGATATCCGCCGCCGTTTTGCCTGCTGCCTGCATCTGTTCATAGAGCGTCATCGCTGCTTCAACTGCCGTCTGGGAGTGGAACTCCGCCGGGAAGGAGATTTTGAACAGCACATTTTCCATAACGTAGGAACCGTACGGGCGCTGGAAGCGGAACGATTCACCTTTAAAGGAGACGTCGTAGAAGCCCCACACCGGCGCAGTCAGGGCTGACGGGTAACCCATTTCGCCCGTTTTCGCCATCAGTGCCAGACGTACCGCGCGGGAAGTGGCATCGCCCGCCGCCCAGGATTTACGCGTGCCGGTGTTCGGCGCATGGCGATAGGTGCGCAGCGACTGACCGTCCACCCACGCCAGCGAAACGGCGTTGAGAATTTCCTCGCGGGTCAGGCCGAGCATTTCGGCGACCACGGCGGTGGAAGCCACTTTCACTAACAGAACGTGGTCGAGGCCGACGCGGTTAAAGGAGTTTTCCAGCGCGATGCAGCCCTGAATTTCATGGGCTTTGATCATTGCGGTCAGCACCTGTTTCATGGTCAACGGCGCTTTGCCGCTGGCGACCGCGTTGCGCGAAAGCCAGTCCGCCGTTGCCAGAATGCCGCCGAGGTTGTCGGAAGGATGGCCCCACTCCGCCGCCAGCCAGGTATCGTTGAAATCGAGCCAGCGGATCATCGCGCCGATGTTAAATGCCGCCTGGACGGGGTCGAGCTGGAACTGAGTTCCGGGGACGCGCACGCCGTTGGGTACGACGGTGCCGGGAACAATTGGCCCCAGCAGTTTTTTACAGGCCGGGTATTCGAGAGCTTCCAGACCGCAGCCGAGCGTGTCGAGCAGGCAGTAATGTGCGGTGTCGTAGGCCACTTTAGAGCTGATTTCGTAGTTCATGACGTAATCGACGATATCAACGATTTCACGATCAAATTCCGGGCGGATGTTGTTGATTTGAGCTGACATTGGGTACGTTTCCTTATTGTTATTCGTAGAGGTTTACTGGCGCTTATCCAGCGCGACAAACGGGCGGTCTTCCGGTCCAACATAATTGGCGGAAGGACGGATAATTTTGTTGTCCTGACGTTGTTCGATAATGTGCGCCGCCCAGCCGGTGACGCGGGCGATAACAAACAGTGGTGTGAACATCTCGGTGGGAACGCCCATCATGTTGTAGGAAACAGCAGAGAACCAGTCGAGATTGGGGAACATCTTTTTGCTCTCCCACATCACCGTTTCCAGGCGATCGGCGATGTTGTACATCTTCAGCGAGCCGCCTTCCTGCGAGAGCTGCTTCGCCACACGTTTAATCACCTGGTGGCGCGGGTCAGCGATGGTGTAAACCGGATGACCAAAACCAATGACCACTTCTTTGTTTTCCACGCGCTTGCGGATATCTGCTTCGGCTTCGTCCGGCGTTTCGTAGCGTTGCTGGATCTCCAGCGACACTTCATTCGCCCCGCCGTGTTTTGGCCCGCGCAGTGCGCCAATCGCGCCAATAATCGCGGAATACATATCAGAGCCGGTGCCCGCAATCACCCGACTGGTAAAGGTGGAGGCGTTAAACTCGTGTTCGGCGTACAGCACCAGCGAGATATGCATCGCCTTTTCCCAGCTTTGCGATGGCTTTTCGCCGTGCAGCAGATGCAGGAAGTGACCGCCGATGGAGTCGTCATCGGTTTCCGGCTGGATGCGTTCGCCGTTGTGACTGTAGTGATACCAATAAAGGAGAATCGAGCTAAGTGATGCCAGCAGTTTGTCGGCAATATCCCGCGCGCCAGAGACAGTGTGCCCCTCTTTTTCTGGCAGTGTGCAGCCGAGCGCGGAAACGCCGGTGCGCATGACATCCATCGGGTGCGACGCCGCCGGTAAGGCTTCCAGCACGGTACGCACATTAGCTGGTAAACCACGCAGGGCTTTCAGTTTCGTTTTGTAAGCGGCGAGTTCGTCACGGGTCGGCAGTTTGCCGTGGATCAGCAGGTGCGCCACTTCTTCAAATTCGCAATGTTCCGCCAGATCAAGAATATCGTAGCCACGGTAATGCAGGTCATTGCCACTTTTACCCACGGTGCAGAGCGCCGTATTGCCCGCCGGAACGCCAGAAAGTGCTACCGATTTTTTCGGTTTAATGACATGGGTACTGTTTTGCAGGATCGTTGTGTCGCTCATATTGTCCTCGTCATTTGTAGGGTCGAGATATTTTTCGTTGTGTTTTATTTCACCTGGCTACGGGCAAACAGGTCGTCGAGCTTCTCTTCGTACTGGTAGTAGTTGATGCTTTCGTACAGCTCGTTGCGGGTTTGCATGGTATCGATGACGCTTTTCTGCGTGCCTTCCTGACGCAGGACGTTGTAGACATGTTCAGCGGCGCGGTTCATGGCGCGGAACGCTGAAAGCGGGTACAGCGCCATTGCGACATGGGCGCTGCGTAATTCGTCGGTGGTAAACAGCGGTGTTGCGCCAAATTCGGTAATGTTGGCGAGGATTGGCACCTGCACCGCATCGGCAAACTGGCGGTACATGGCGAGTTCGGTAATCGCCTCCGGGAACAACATCTCGGCACCCGCTTCAACATAGGCCTGCGCACGCTCGATCGCCGCATCCAGCCCCTCTACCGCCAGAGCATCGGTGCGCGCCATGATCACAAAATCAGGATCGGTTTTCGCATCCACCGCCGCGCGGATCCGATCCACCATCTCTTCTTTCGAGACGATCGCTTTATTCGGACGATGACCGCAGCGTTTCGCACCAACCTGATCTTCAATATGCAATCCTGCCGCACCGGCTTTAATCATCGATTTCACGGTGCGCGCCACGTTAAAGGCCGAAGAACCAAAACCGATATCCGCATCCACCAGCAGCGGCAGCGAACAAACGTCGGTGATACGGCGAATGTCGGTCAGCACATCATCAAGGGTAGAAATACCGAGATCGGGCAGCCCCAGCGAACCTGCCGCCACGCCACCGCCAGAAAGATAAATTGCCTGATATCCGGCACGCTGCGCCAACAGCGCATGATTAGCGTTGATGGTGCCAACAATCTGCAATGGATTTTCTTTAGTCAGTGCAGCGCGAAACGCTTTACCTGGAGAGTGTAGAGACATAGCCCATCCTTTGTTATCAACTTGTTATTTGCGTTGATAAAGACAAAGCAAGGGGTGTGCCACAATTGCCTTAATAAAATTAAATGTTTAATTTCAATTTGTTAGAGATAAAGTCATGAACTAATCCGCAAATATGCGTTTCAGTTAACGTTTCAGGCAATGTTTCACCGCGTTTCATTGCAACAATTATGAAACAAGACTAAACCCAATATTCGGTTTCTTAACTTTGCGGTGCGCTATGGCACATCCACCACGGCTTAATGACGACAAACCGGTTATCTGGACGGTATCTGTAACGCGCCTGTTCGAGCTGTTTCGCGATATCAGCCTCGAGTTTGATCACCTGGCGAACATTACCCCTATTCAGCTTGGCTTTGAAAAAGCAGTGACCTACATCCGCAAGAAACTGGCAAACGAACGCTGTGACGCCATCATCGCGGCTGGCTCTAACGGCGCGTACCTGAAAAGCCGCCTGTCAGTGCCAGTTATTTTGATTAAACCGAGCGGCTACGATGTGTTACAGGCACTGGCAAAAGCCGGAAAACTCACCTCTTCTATCGGCGTTGTCACCTATCAGGAAACCATTCCAGCGCTGGTGGCGTTTCAAAAAACCTTTAATCTGCGCCTCGATCAACGTAGCTACATTACCGAAGAAGACGCCCGCGGGCAGATTAACGAGCTGAAAGCTAACGGCACTGAAGCGGTGGTCGGCGCGGGGCTGATTACCGATCTGGCAGAAGAAGCCGGAATGACCGGAATTTTTATCTATTCCGCCGCCACCGTGCGCCAGGCGTTCAGCGATGCGCTGGATATGACGCGCATGTCGTTACGCCATAACACTCACAATGCCACCCGCAACGCCCTGAGAACTCGTTACGTGCTGGGCGATATGCTCGGTCAATCACCACAGATGGAACAAGTACGGCAGACTATTTTGCTGTATGCCCGCTCCAGTGCAGCGGTGTTGATTGAGGGGGAAACGGGGACGGGCAAAGAGCTGGCGGCCCAGGCGATTCATCGGGAATATTTTGCCCGCCACGATGCGCGACAGGGCAAAAAGTCGCATCCGTTTGTTGCCGTCAACTGCGGGGCGATAGCCGAATCGCTGCTGGAAGCGGAGCTGTTTGGCTATGAGGAAGGGGCGTTTACCGGCTCGCGACGCGGAGGTCGCGCCGGGCTGTTCGAAATTGCCCACGGCGGTACGCTGTTTCTGGATGAGATTGGCGAAATGCCGCTACCTTTGCAGACTCGCCTGTTACGGGTGCTGGAAGAAAAAGAGGTTACTCGCGTCGGCGGGCATCAGCCTGTTCCGGTGGATGTGCGGGTCATTAGCGCCACTCACTGCAATCTGGAAGAAGATATGCGGCAAGGGCAGTTTCGCCGTGATCTGTTTTATCGGCTGAGTATTTTGCGTCTGCAATTGCCACCACTGCGCGAGCGGGTGGCGGATATTCTTCCGCTGGCGGAAAGCTTTTTGAAAGTGTCTCTGGCGGCGCTCTCCGCCCCGTTTTCTGCCGCATTACGCCAGGGATTACAGGCAAGCGAAACCGTGCTGGTGCACTACGACTGGCCAGGCAATATTCGTGAACTGCGCAATATGATGGAACGACTGGCGCTGTTTTTAAGTGTGGAACCGACGCCGGATTTAACGCCGCAGTTTATGCAACTGCTACTGCCGGAGCTGGCGCGCGAGTCGGCGAAAATTCCCGCTCCACGCTTACTGACACCACAACAGGCACTGGAGAAATTTAAAGGCGATAAAACAGCAGCGGCGAATTATTTAGGCATAAGCCGGACGACGTTCTGGCGGCGGCTGAAAAACTGAACTGCCGAATGCAGCGCGAACGCTTTATCCGGCATAAATTTCAATAGATGATCACCGATAAATTTACGCATCGGGGATGTTTACATAGGTTTCAGAATTACTTCTTCTTATAAATATTTGCCGTGCCGTGGATCTTATTGTCAGTTTGACCAGAGGTCAGTACCAACACATCAGCCCCTTTTTCATCCGCTTTTTTGATCAAATCCTCTTTCGCATCTGCGGTCGACATTTCATTACTGGTTGAAATATCACCTATTTTTTCATACTGCGATTCAACTTTTTCAAATTCCGCTTTGGTCATCAATTCAGCGGCATAGACATTGGTAACGGCAAACGCTAACGCACCGACTAACATTTTAGAGATTATTTTCATATTACGGCTCCAGAGTTGTTATCACACTATCACCCACCCACATTATTGGGTTGATTAATAATTAGTTCAGTCAGGGCATAAACGCCAGTAACCGGAAATAAGACACTTTGTGATCTCTTTCGCACCCGATTATTTTTGGTAGAAATATGATGAAGTTACTTCACTTATTTATGGATGAAATCACTATGGATCCTTTGCACGCCGTTTACCTGACCGTAGGACTGTTCGTGATTACTTTTTTTAATCCGGGAGCCAATCTCTTTGTGGTAGTACAAACCAGCCTGGCTTCCGGTCGACGCGCAGGTGTGCTGACCGGGCTGGGGGTGGCGCTGGGCGATGCATTTTATTCCGGGTTGGGTTTGTTTGGTCTTGCAACACTAATTACGCAGTGTGAGGAGATTTTTTCGCTTATCAGAATCGTCGGCGGCGCTTATCTCTTATGGTTTGCGTGGTGCAGCATGCGCCGCCAGTCAACACCGCAAATGAGCACACTACAACAACCGATTAGCGCCCCCTGGTATGTCTTTTTTCGCCGCGGATTAATTACCGATCTCTCTAACCCGCAAACCGTTTTATTTTTTATTAGTATTTTCTCAGTAACATTAAATGCCGAAACACCAACATGGGCACGTTTAATGGCCTGGGCGGGGATTGTGCTCGCATCAATTATCTGGCGAGTTTTTCTTAGTCAGGCGTTTTCTTTGCCCGCTGTGCGTCGTGCTTATGGGCGTATGCAACGCGTTGCCAGTCGGGTTATTGGTGCAATTATTGGTGTATTCGCGCTACGCCTGATTTACGAAGGGGTGACGCAGCGGTGAGCAGATAATTTACTCTCTACGTAATCAACCTGATTTGCCGAATCCCGGCCATCGGCGATGATAGCCCCCGTAATGCGTGGTCCTTATTTCCGATAAGTTTACTTGAGTCTTTAGCTTCCCATTTCAGCCCACTCTCCCCTGTGTGGGCTTTTTTCATTGGTCTGCCCCGTCCTGAATAGCCAAACAATGGCAATGTTCCACTTTGCAGGGATGATAATAAGGGGATCTGATTCAGAAGAGTTTTGAAAAGTTGGACCGCCATCGAGGCCTCGAACCCCGTACCATACAACAATCCTGGTTGTCGTCTGCTCTTCCTGATGAGCTAATGGCGGTTTTTGATATGAGCCTTACAGCATATTTTCTGTCAGGCTTGAGTGCGATGCGTAAGGTACAGAAAAGACCCCATACAAACATGATGGAATTATGATTTTTTTCATATGAATGTCAACCCACACATTCACAAAACATCTGCATGAGATCATTTTTTATACACCACATAGCTGCGAAACCACTGCTGGTGCTTTTTTAAGCGAAGCGTCGCTGATCACAACAAAATATCGGCGAAAAGGCGGTGGAATGCCATTTAGCATACGGATATACAGATGAAATGATTACCTGCTTTGCGATTCACTCTCTGGTGGAATAACAACTTGCAGGTGGAACCCTTTCTGAACTAAAGAGTGTAGCGGATTTTAACGTGCTTATTTACAGGATAATATCTGTCACCTAATTCCTGCACTCTATTCGATATCCATTCATTTAATCGTGCGTCATCTCTGTATGTTTTTACGTCCAGAACAGAGAGCAATAACATCACCAGTGATTCAGGAAAAACAGGGTGGATATTTTTTAAGTGTAATAATAATCCATGCGCAAGCGCCTGCTTAATGGGCGCGTCTGTCTCCGGAATAGACGACATTTCGCGAAGCCATTTTTCCACACGCATACACTCTTTCCCTTTAGGGAAAATTCTCAGCAAAGGCATATGGTGTTCAAGAAGAATACATTTGCAATCTGTTCGCACTGAATCGATAAACTGCACTAATTTCTTAAGCCCGGTAAAGCGTCCAGCCTGCACATTTGCTTTAATATCAAGAAACGCATCATCCTGGTCATATACCCAAACTGTCCCTTTTTGATTTTCAAGTATGCGAAAAACAAACTTAACCGGGTGATCAGGGTAATCCATCCAGTCATAAAATCCAGGGAAATCATTAAACTGCACATTTATGGTGAGTGCGTTATCGTCTAACCACTCACAGTCTCGTACGGCAGCCATGAGATGAATGAGTTTGTCGTCATCGACTAAATCATCACGACAATCATAAGGATAATCATAATATTGTTTAATCAAAACCTTGAATATATCGACACAGGAAACCAGGGAGCTTTTGATATCCTCTGGTAACTGATTGTTTTTAACCGTATTAAGTATGCTTTGTTGCGTATATGGCATCAAATTATTGTGCGGAGCTTTTAATGATATCATCGCGATCTCTCTTAAATAAAAATAAACGTCGCAGATAATAAAGTTCTCATTAAACCAGGCACTATCAGAAATCGCTCATAACTAACGTGAGAAGTATTGTGTACTGGAGGGAGTTAATTTAACAATTTGAATTTACGTTATAGGTTTTACTGCTACTTTGATATTATTTCGCTCTCCTTAACTAAAAAGTTAAGTGGAGAGCGAAGTTAATATGTTAAACCACAGGGTATTTATTAATTTTTTCAGTCTGTTAGTGTGCGATTATCGATAACAAAACGATATTTCACATCACCACGCAGCATTCGCTCATAGGCTTCATTAATTTGATCGGCCCGAATCATCTCTATATCAGCCACGATGCCATGTTCGGCGCAAAAATCGAGCATCTCCTGAGTTTCTGGAATGCCGCCAATCATAGAACCGGCTATCGCACGGCGTTTCATGATCAGGTTGAAAACTTCCGGCGATTTATGCGGTGTCGCAGGCGCACCAACCAGCGTCATGGTGCCATCACGCTTCAGCAAGGTGGTAAAATCGTCGAGATTATGTGGCGCAGCTACTGTATTCAAAATGAAATCGAAACTCTTCAGATGAGCCGCCATCTCATCGGCATTGCGTGAGTTAACAACTTCATCGGCCCCCAGGGCTTTTGCCGCTTCGCGTTTTGCCTCAGAAGTGGTAAATGCCACCACATGCGCCCCCATCGCGTGGGCCAGCTTGATCCCCATATGTCCCAGACCGCCGATGCCGACCACGCCCACTTTTTTACCCGGCCCGGCCTGCCAGTGACGTAGCGGCGAATACGTGGTGATCCCTGCACACAACAAAGGAGCCACCGCCGCCAGCTGCTCTTGCGGGTGACGAATACGCAGAACATATCGCTCATGAACGACGATCTGTTGTGAGTAGCCGCCCAGAGTATGGCCCGGTTCGTCCGGCGTCGGCGAGTTATAGGTGCCGGTCATGTGATCACAGTAGTTTTCCAGCCCGTCTTCACACTCTTCGCAATGTTTACAACTGTCGACAATGCAGCCGACACCGACCAGATCGCCCGGCGCATGTTTTTCTACCTGATCACCAACGGCTACCACACGCCCCACAATTTCATGACCCGGTACGCAGGGGTAAACCGTCCCCGCCCACTCGGAACGGACCTGGTGGAGATCGGAATGGCAGACGCCACAGTAAGCGATTTCGATTTTGACATCATTCGGTCCCGGTTCACGCCGTGTGATATCCATCGGTTCAAGTGGTTGTTTAGCGGAATATGCACCAACAGCTTTGATCTTCATTGTGTTTACTCCTGATTAGCTATGTGTATTTGGCGACGCCTGATATGTCATCGCGGCAAAACGCGTCCATTGAATATAGCCAATATTTAAACCACCCGATCCAGCCCCAACATGCCGCGAACCTGAATGAAACAGAGCAGCAACGTTCCCCATAAGGCCATCGTCAGGTAGGGGCTTATACCGAGAATATTGAAGCCGCTTTCAATAATTTGCAGAAGAAACAGCGCCAGCACCATACCAATTATCCGCCCGCTGCCGCCGTCCGGATTAACCCCACCGAGTACTGCCGCGAGGATTGACACCAGCAAGTACGATTCGCCATAAGAGGCCTTAGCCGAGTTGAGTTTCGACATCATCAAAAATGCCGCTACCGCACAAAGCAAGGCGGAAATGACATAAACCCAAATCAGCACCCGACGAGTGTTAATGCCGGAGTAAAGTGTTGCTCGTTCGTTAGACCCAATCAGGTAAATGGCTTTACCGAGCGGCGTTTTCTCCAGCAATATCCATAGCCCCAGTGCCACTGCGGCAAACAACCACATCGGTAGCGGAATACCGAACCATTGCGCATGATTCAACCACAGCACCCATGAGGGATAATTGGCAATGGCGCTACCACCTGTCACCAGAATATTTATCCCTTTGAGCAACGTCATCATCCCAAGCGTTGCAAGAATTGGCGACACTCGAATACCAGCAATCAATACGCCGTTACATAAACCGATTATCACCGCCGCGCCAGCGCCCGCCAGTAACGTAGCGACAACCGTAGCAATACCCGGTGGATACTGAGTCGCCACCCACGCCATCACCAGTGAACAGGCGTTAGCAGTGGCTATAATTGACAAGTTAATGCCACCGCAAAGCATGGTCACCGCCATAGCCAACGCCAGAATGCCCAGCACGGGCATTTGCGAAGCGACGGACTGGAAATTACTTATCGACCAGAAAATCTCCGGCATAGTAATGCTGAACGCGGCAACAGTTAGCACCAGCAGGCCGATCAAGTAAAACTCAACGTTATTACGCCACGATTTTTTCATAGCAGACTCCGGTTCTGATGCTGACTCCACGCCGTGGCACTAATGCTGGCAACGATGATGATGCCGGTGATCAATGTTTGCCAGTAAGACGAGACTCCCAATAAATTTAGCCCGTTTTGCATCACTGCCAACAACACCACGCCGAGCAAAGTACCGGTTAACGTGCCGCGCCCGCCGAGCAAACTAGTGCCGCCAAGCACCACCGCAGCCAGTACTGTCAGCTCATAACCCAGAAGAGAATCGGGGGCGACAGTCATCACCGTCCACGACTGCACTACACCCGCAGCGCCAGACATCAATCCCATATAGCCATAGACGAAAAGTTGCAGTTTCAGCACGCTAAAGCCGATGCGACTGGCTGATTCGCGGTTCCCGCCAAGGGCATAAATTTTGCGCCCTACACTGGTGAAATTCATGATAAACGCTGTTAGCAGCACCACCGTAATCATGGCGATCAGCGGCAGACCAAGGCCATAGTCATAGCCATCAGCATCGGTGTACTTGAACAACATAACCCCCTGCTCAAACCACGGCGGAAAGTCGTACAGCCACACACCTTTACTCAACCATAACAGCAGGCCATAGAAAATATTCAGCGTCGAGATAGTGATGATGATAGAAGGCACCCGTAGGCGATTAACCAGTAAGGCGTTAATTAAGCCAAGTAAAATGCCGATGCAGCCCGCCAGTGCAAACGCGACAGCGAAGTTGCCACCAATTTTTTGCAGCAACAGCACCATGCCGTATTGCGCAATGATGGTCATTGCTGGAAACGAAATATCAATTCCACCGGAAATCAACACCACAAACAAACCACAGGCGAGAATAGTCAACATGGCATAGTTATTGGCGAGATCGTACAAATTACCGAATGTCAGAAACTCGTCGCTGCGCCAGGCAAGGCCAACAAACAGCACCACAATCAGTAATGCCAGCCAGAATTCATGGCGTTTTTTCAGTTCAGCCATTTACCACCTCCGCAATCCTGGCCTGAGAACTGCTGTCAGGCAGGAAGCTATGGGTGATCTGACCTTTTTGCATTACCAAAATCCGGTGGCTTTGATACCACGCTTCTTCAATTTCATCGCAGATCATCAATACCGCAATGCCATGAGCCGCCAGATCGCTGATAATGCCGTATATTCCTGCTTTGTTGGCGATATCAACACCGACTGTCGGGCTATCGAGAATCAACAGTCGTGGCCCAATCGCCAGCCATTTGGCGATCGATACTCGCTGCGCGTTACCACCAGAAAGCGTATTCACCGGAAGATGAGGATCAGAGACTTTGATGGTCAATGCCTTGATTAGCCTGTCCACCAGGTCACGAACTTTAGTTTCACTCAGAAAGCCGAAGCGATCTTTTACCTTGTGAAAAACAGTGCTAATGATGTTGTCTTCAATAGATTGCGCCATCACCAAACCGCGCGACATGCGATCTTCCGAAACATAACCAATACCGTGGCGGATAGCGTCCTGGTTACTATGCAGTGTAACCGGCTGGCCGTTGATGAGGATCTCGCCAGCATCCGGTCGGGTCATACCAAACAGACTCAGACATAATTCCGTGCGCCCCGCACCAAGCAGGCCAACAATCGATACCACTTCGCCCGCTTCCACCCGCAAGTTAATATTTAGATATTCCCCATGACGACTTAAATTACGCACCTCCAGCACCGGGGTGCTGGATTTTCCCTGCCACAACTCTCGCACCTGATATTCAAACTCCTGGCCGGTCATCAGGAAACCGAGTTGTTTTGTGGTCATCTCTGCAGCCGGAAAAGTCCCGACCAGCTCACCATCTTTCAGCACTGAAATACGGTCGGAAACTTCCATCACTTCTTCCAGACGATGACTGACGAAGACCACGCAGATCCCGCGTTCACGCAATTGATGCACCACCTGTAATAACCCTTGCACTTCCTGATGGGTCAGCGAAGCGGTTGGTTCATCCATCACGATCAACCGTGCGTCCTGCGCCAGTGCACGGCAAATAGCCACCAGCTGACAGCGGGCAATTGAAAGCTCAGAAACGAGTGTATCCAGTGGCAATGTGACGTTAATACTGGTCATTGCCGCCTGCGCCACCTCACGCAGACGACGGCGGTTAACAAACAGACCGTGGTGATAGTGATTCACGGCGATATTCTCCCAGACACTCAGGTTAGGAAATAAAGAGAGGTCCTGATAAATCACCTGAATCCCCTGCGCCACCGAAGCGGCGGGTGTCAGCTTTGACCAGTTTTTCCCACCAAGCGTAATTTCCGCTCCCTCATCCGGGCGATAAACACCGGACATAATTTTAATCAACGTCGATTTACCACAGCCGTTTTGCCCGGCAAGGCAGTGCACTTCACCCGACATAAAGTCGAGAGAAACATCGCGCAGCGCTCGCGTGGCATGAAACGTTTTGTTGATATGACGAAGGGAAAGGAAAGTTTCCATAACATCCCCTGGCAATAAGAATCGGGGCTTTCGCCCCGAAGAAATGGATTAATAAAGTGAGTCGATATTGTCTTTGTTGACCAGTAATACCTTATGGAAACGGATAATTCGCTTATCCATATCTACGTCGGCCTTACCCAGATTCTGCATTTCTAATCCAGGTTTGATCTCTTCACCCTTCAGCAACGTGCTGGCGACGGCTGCGAGTGCGTAACCTGCAGAGGCCGGATCGTAAGTAATCCCTTCGGTGATATCACCACTTTTAATCAGTGATGCCGCCTGTGAAGGGATCATCATGCCATAGACTGCGACTTTATTTTTCGCCCGTTTCTCTTTCACCGCACGTCCCGCGCCAATCGGACCGTTTGAACCAAAGGAGACAACCGCTTTCAAGTCAGGATAGGTTTTCATCAGGTCCAGTGTGGTACGACGTGAGTCATCCACACTCTCGGCAACCGGCATGCGGCGGGTAACTTCATGCATATCCGGGTAATGCTCTTTCTGGTATTTCACCAGCAAGTCAGCCCATAAGTTATGCTGCGGCACGGTCAAACTACCCACGTAAATCACATAGCCGCCCTTGCCCCCCATGCGTTTCGCCATATGCTCAACATATTCAGCGGCAAATTTTTCGTTATCAATGATTTCAATATCCCAGTTAGCACTTGGCTGACCGGGGGATTCGTTGGTCAGAACCACAATTCCGGCATCTCGCGCTTTTTTGAATACCGGTTCCAGCACGTTGGCATCGTTTGGCACGATAGTAATTGCATTAACCTTACGGGCGATTAAATCCTCAATAATTTTAACTTGTTGCGGAGCATCAGTACTTGAAGGCCCCACCTGTGAGGCATTAACACCAAAGGCTTTACCCGCCTCAACCACACCTTCGCCCATGCGATTAAACCACGGCATACCATCGACTTTAGAAATATTCACCACGACTTTTTCCGCTGCCTGGAGCGGCGCAGAAATTAGCGCAGCGCCTAATAACAGCGAAGACACCATATTGATAACAAAACGTTTATTCATCATTTCAGCCTCATTGCAGGGTAGTCAGGAAGTGTTCGCCCAAATTAGCGCGCTGGAGAGAATAAGAATTTTCGAATATTTTTATGCAGAATAAACAGCCCTATTTCAGGCAGCTATTAAAAATATGGTTATAAATATGGACAAAACGGGCAGCAACAATAAGTGTGACATTCATCACGTAAAAAATAGCAAAATAAACAAAATTAGCGATATTTTATGTGTGTGAGTTTATTTCGCGTAGATAAATAGTTATCTACACAACGTCAATAAGGGCATATTCTTCAAATATAACGTCCATTTCTGGTGAATAGCTTCCTTCTGCCTGGAAAAAACGACGGTGTTCATTACGCCAATATTCAAGACTGAGGTCACCTTCACCTTCCTTACGGGCAAGCTCCACGGTGACATCAGAAAAGCGCAGTAAATGCAGGCCAATCACTCTGATAACACATACAGGCTCATCACGGCTATTTTCTACAATCTTATACTCACCAATCATCGGAAATGCGTTGTCTTCAATACATCCCGCCAGCGAACCACAGGAAGCTGTTTTAACACCAGTCGCAATCAACGTTGCGAGGTGATCGGCCAACGCTGCTGAATCGCCAAAAGTACAAAAGGAAGCATGGGGATATTTTTGTGAGAATTTTTCTTTTATGGTCATGGCAATATTTTTGCGATTACGGAAAAACAAATCACATCTTAATTACTGTTGGTAACCATCAGCAAGAGTATCATTGGTTTTTCGATACTGAATCTTTTTTATCCGAAGCAGGTCACATTTATGGCCTGATAAATACCTTTGTTAAAACTCACTTTTGTGTATTTCTCTCAAATAATCCCCTGGAAATTATGCCGCGAGATTATAAAGTTCAGGATCATTCATTAGCAAACCATTCCCGCCCCACTCCCTGGGGCTTAAATCTCTTACAATTCACCGTTGCAGGCGTTTCAAATGCGCATCAACCTGCCACACTCCCCCACACCAGTTGCCCTTTATGGAACGTTGCGGTTCTCGGCGAGATACGCGCCACCGCCTGGCGGAACAGGAGGCGTCCACCAGCACAAAGCTGGCATCATCCTGCGCTTTTGGCCATACACGCTCGCCTTTTTCATTCAGCGGCAATATATCGCCAGTGGCTAGAAACAGCGAACGGGAGAGGTTCTGTTCGTTAGGACGAATATAGAGCTGCGCGTAGAGATTGGCTTTTTCCAGCATGTCGCCCAGACCATAAGGCGACCAGTGGTCGATAACGCTGTCAGTGCCAGTCATCACTTTTACGCCTTTGTCGTGCAACTGTTTGAGCGGCATATGCAGCGTGCCAATCGGCACCGTCGAGGCGATAGAAATTTGCTGCGCCGCCATCCGATTCGCCAGCGCATCGACCTGTTGTTCGTTGAGCGTAGCCAGCGCAAAGGCGTGGCTGATGGTCAGCTTACCTTTCAGTTGCGGCGTTTTCTCTACCGTTTCAACCATATAATTGATGGCTGCCACGCCCGACGGAGTGGTTTCGTGCAGGTGAATATCGACACCTTTGTCGTAGTCCAGCGCAATCTGAAACATGGTGTCGAGGGATTTTTCCATCGCGCCATCGACACTGGTCGGGTCCAGCCCGCCGACGTAATGCGCACCCGCCTGCATCGCTTCGCGCATTAAGGGTTCCGATTTCGACAGCAGCAAACCGTGCTGCGGGAAGGCGACGATTTCACACTCGAAGCCCGCCTGACGCCGCGCCAGCACCGCCTGCAAATTTTGCAGATTTTTTAGGCCGGAAACCGGTTCGATATTGCAGTGGCTGCGGGCAATGGTGGTGCCTTTCGACTGCAATAGATCGATCAGTTTTTCCGCCCGCTCCTGCGTATACGGTTGTAACTCCGGCAGCATTTTCTGCTCAAGCTTGATCATGTCCTGGATAGTGGTGCCTGCCGGACGATTGAGCGAGCGCCACGGCCCGCCGTAGAAGGTTTTGTCGAGATGAATATGCATGTCGCGAGTGGTGGGTAGCATCAACTTACCGCCAGCGTCATAGTGCGGCAGCGTGGCGTCCGGATGCTGCTTGTTCTCGCGCAGGGCGACAATTTTGCCGTCCTGAATCTCCACGGTCTGGCGCGCCGTGCGGGTCTGCACCGCCACACCGTTTTCGTAGTCAAAACCGGTTTCCAGCAGCACGTTATCGAGATAGTAATGCGGGTCAGTGATTTTCATGGTGTTGTTCGCTTCGCAGTTTAGGGTGCCAGCTACCGCCGCATGGGCGAGCGGCACAGAGGTACCAAACAGCGCGGCGGCGGTAACCATCTTACCGCTCTGGCTCAGAAATTCACGGCGGCTATTGCTTTCTTTCATCCTACGTCCTTACGTTTTAATAATATGGGTGCCCGTTTCACCGCGCAGCGCCGCAGGCAGGCATTCCGGCGTGGTGATAATCACTTCTTTGCCGCCCTGCTCCAGGAACGTCAGGCTGGCGATGATTTTTGGCAACATGCTGCCGGGCGGAAAATGCCCTTCCTGCATATAGCGAGTCATGGTGGCAATATCCACCCGATCCAGCGCCTGCTGCTGCGGTTTACCAAAGTGGATACAGACTTTTTCGACGCCGGTGGTGATCACCAGAATGTCGGCGTGAATTTCACGGGCCAGCAGCGCGGTAGAGAGATCTTTGTCAATAACCGCGTCCACGCTTTGGTAATCCCCCGCTTCAGTACGCACTACCGGAATTCCACCGCCGCCCGCGCCAATTACGACAAAACCTTGTTGGATCAGCGCCTTAATGGCGGGTGCTTCGACAATACGTTTCGGTTCCGGCGAGGCGACCACGCGGCGATAGCCCCGTCCGGCATCTTCAACAAAACACCAGTCAGGGTTTGCCTTTTGTAGTTTGTCACGCTGGCTTTCACTGAAGAATGCACCAATGGGCTTGGTGGGATGGGCAAAACCTGGATCGTTTTTATCCACTTCCACCTGAGTTACCACGGTGACGGCTTTTTTCTCGCCGTGACGCGCCAGCCGGTTATTCAGCGCCTGTTGGATCAGATAGCCGATGCCGCCCTGCGTATCTGCCACACAGTTCGCCAGCGGCGTTAAGGGCAGCCCTTCGCGCTCGTGGGCAATCTCCGCACGGCGTAAATCCAGCCCGACCTGCGGCCCGTTACCGTGGGTCAGCACAATGTCGTAATCGGAAGCCAGCATTTCCAGCACCGTATCGGCCACGGCTTTCACCGCCTCCGCCTGATGCTCAATCGACTGGCTGGCGTTATCTTTGATAATGCTGTTGCCACCAATGGCAACGACCACAAGCTCTTTCATGTTGTTATGTCCGCTACAGAGGGTGATTAGGTTATGACCAACGCCAGACTGCCTGATGCGCTACGCTTATCAGGCCTACAATTCTCGGGCCATCCGTAGGCCGGATAAGGCGTTCACACCGCATCCGGCATAAACATGTAAGTCAGACGCCGTAACGTTCGCACCAGCCGAGAATGGCTTTCTCGAAGCAGGCGAATGGTGGATGCACAATGCCCGCGCCAATCATGCCGACGCCCGCATCTTTATGGGCGATGGCGGTGTTGATCACCGGCAGAATGCCGCTGCTACCCACGCGGGTGATGTCGATTGCCGACGGCACGCCCATAAAACCGAGCAGCGGAATGGTGACGTTGGGGTTTTCGCCAAGG
The DNA here is from genome assembly GCF_948475835.1 of uncultured Escherichia sp. Lineage (NCBI taxonomy): Bacteria > Pseudomonadati > Pseudomonadota > Gammaproteobacteria > Enterobacterales > Enterobacteriaceae > Escherichia > uncultured Escherichia sp. The sequence continues at coordinate 25,809 of NZ_CAOLGM010000034.1, forward strand.
GTGATTTCGCGCATCTGACGGGAGAAATCGATAGCCTCTTCCACCGTGCCGCCCACCAGTGCGACGATTGCAGGCGCGGTCGCCATGGCAAACCCGCCAATACCGTAGGTTTCTGTGATGGCGCTGTCGCCGATATCCAGCCCCGAATCTTCCGGCTTATAACCAGCAAACATCGGGCCGATGACCTGCTGCGCTGGGCCGGTAAACCACTGCCCCGGCAGGCCGCTGACCCGCAGGCCGAACTCGACGCCGTTACGCGCCATGGTGGTGACCACGGTGCTGTATTCGATGCCGTGCGCCGCATCCATCGCCGCTTTACACATCGCCATCCACGTCGGGCCGGAGAAGTAGTCGCTGCTGGCGACAAACTCGAACACTTCGCGCTGTTGCTCGACGGAATAGCCTGCCTGAATGATCCCCGGCGTCAGTGCCTGAATCAGCAGCGTCGTCCCGGCGTTATTGCGGTTATGGCACTCATCGCCCATATGCAGCGCCTGCGCCAGCATTAAGCGCAGATCGATCTCACCGATAATTTTCATCGCGTCGCGCAGCATTGGCCCCTGCACATCGCGCATCCAGTTGAGGCGGTCGATCACGCTCTGATCGTTGGCACCCATACGCAAAATCTTCGCCATCTGCTCGCTCATATTGGTATAAGCGATGTTGCCGTAGGTTTTGTTTTTCACGATGTGCATAAACATCGAGGCCGAGGTAACGCCCGCCATCGATCCCACGCAGTCGTGTTCGTGGCACGGCGAGAAGGTGATCTCCCCGGAGGCCGCCAGTTCAGTCGCCTCATCGAGATCTTTCGCCAGCCCTTCGAACACCAACGCCCCGGTGACCGCGCCTTTCATCGCGCCGCACATTTTTTCCCAGGTGATCGGCGGCCCGGCGTGAAGAATGGTTTTCGGCGTCATGCCCGGCACCACGTTAATCGCCTGATCAAAACCAATCAGCACCGGATGCGACTGGATAATGCGCTCCAGCGCCTGCTGGTTAGCGGCGGCGATTTTGTCTGCCAGCGGCGAATCGGCAATGTTATCCAGCGCCTGCACCACCTGCATATTGCCCTGCCCCGGCGGCGTCCAGTCGAGTTGAGTCACTTCTACATGCTGCTTTTTCAGGTCATCGCTAAACATGGCGATACCGACGTTAATAACGTTCAACGGTTGGCTAAACAGTGACTGGCTCATCAGGCTTCCTCCCCTTTGCAGATAAATTCACGCGCCAGCAATCCGGTATTGGTGCTGCTGCTCGCCAGAATCACTCCGGCATCAAGCAGCATCTGGCTTTGTTGTTCTAATGATGGCGTATCGAGATCGGTGCCCAGCACATAGGCGAGAATGATCAACTCGCGTCCTTCGGCGGCGGCGATCGCTTTCGCTTCTTTGATCGCCTCGATGGTGGAGCCGACCGGATCTTCATGCGATCCAAATCCGAGCACAAAATCCATCACGATCACCGCCACTTCTGGATCGCGCGCTTCTTCGATCAAGCGACTGATGCGGTTGGTGGGGTCAATCATTGGATGCGGCTTGCCGTTGGTGAAGTCGTCATCGCCAAAGTCGAGGAAGGTGTGTTTGATGCTGCGGTTGATATCTTGCAGGCGGAATTCAGGATCGGGCTGAATGTTGCTGTAGACATCGCCATGTTTTTCCATCACCGCGAACATGGTTTCGTCGCACAGCGTGCCGCCGCAGAACAGGCCACGAATGTATTTCTGCTGCGGTTGCAGACGCGCACGCACATCAGCAATCAACGGCTGGTTAAGCGTATGCAGGTCGAGATTTTCCTGTTTCACGCCGGAGAGCATCACCGCTTTTAGCGCCGCCTCTTTGCTGCCGCGGGCAAACTGTAGCCCCTGCTCATCCACCGGCGTTTCAACGCGACCGAGGAAGCAGACCACCACCGGCTTGCGGCAGGCACGTGCGCGTTCCAGCACTTTGCGGGCCACCGCAGGCGCGGGAGGTTTTGAAATCAGTGCGATAATTTCAGTTTGCGGATCGTTTTCCAGCATCCCGATGGCGTCGAGCATCATCAGGCCGCCGATTTTCTCGCTCAGGTCGCGCCCGCCGGTGCCAATCAGTTGTGAAACACCGCCACCAAATTCATGAATGCGGACGCTCAGCTCCTGGCTGCCGGTGCCGGATGCGCCAACAATACCGATATTGCCGCGACGCACGGCGTTACCAAAACAGAGCGCCGCGCCGTTAATAATCGCCGTGCCGCAGTCCGGCCCCATCATCAGCAGCCCTTTTTCGTGGGCCAACTGCTTGAGCGCCAGTTCATCTTCAACTGAGACGTTATCGGAAAACAGCATCACGTTAAGGTCGTTTTGCAGCGCCTGACGCGCTTCGCGAGCGGCAAACAGACCGTTAACCGAAATCACCGCCAGGTTACTTTCCGGGATATGCTTTTTGGCGCTGGCAATAGTGGCGTAACGCGCCTCGTGCGAGCCGCTTTGCGCTTTGCTGTTGAACAGTTCTTCAATCTCCACCAGCAACTGTTCGTTGTCCGCGCCCGCTTTGCCGTTGATGACAATCATCAGGTCGCCGTTTTTCGCCTGTTCCAGCTCCGGCGTCAGCAGTCCTAAATTTTTCAGTACACCTTTGTTCATTTCGGTCGCCATCGCCACAAATGCCTGCTCGACGCCGTCGAGTTTATTTGCACGCGTGGAGATAGACATCAGCGAGACAGAATCAAAATAGGTATTCGGTTTAATGACTATTTTAACTGACATAATTCCCTCCGTAGGTTTGGCTCAGCGCACAACCATCGGCCATGCCATACAGCATGTCGCAGCCGGAACTGGAGCCAATATGTTTAATTTTTTCTATTGCCTGAGTTGCGTTCCCAGGGATGTCATAAATAATGTTGTGAATAAAACGATGAATATTTTCCCGGCAACGTTGTTGTAATGCGGCTTCCAGCGTTATAGCACTTAATAATGTGGTGTTATTTCTGCCGCGCTGCATACCGAGATAAAATTCCTCTTTGTATTTTTCCGACGGATGCCCGGGAATAAATAAAATAAGCGCCAGACCTGTTAAATAATCGTCGGCTGATGGCGTAAGGCCAATCCCTAACCCAATCATACTGGCGACCGCTGCGGCGATATTTTGTTTTTCGTTTACTGCCTGAATAACTGCCCGTCGTTTAATATGTAGTTCTTTATTTAACGCCTGATAAAACGGATTATCGCCGCGATAATTAAACAGGGTTTCATTTTCCCCCAGGTGCTGATGAATAATGTCGTGCCACTGTAGCCAGGCGATAAGGTGAAAATTCACAGCGGTCATTTGCAAGGTTGGGGACAGCCAACGCCGACAACGACTCATCTCTATATGAAGATGTTGACCAACCGTAATACCTTGATCGTCAAACTGAACCTTATCACCATGCCGGAACAGATCATCAAAGTGAGTGAGTGCCAACCGACAACTGTTTGGCGCATTGTCGTACTCTTCACAAAGCAGCGTCAGCAACTGCTGGCGAGCCGGGAGTGCGATATTTACCGCTCTGGCAAAGACCTGTTCAACCTGTCCTTGCCCCCGCTGCGCCAGAAAATCCGCATCCGCAGTTAGCGCCCACACACACCGTCTTTCTGGTGTGTTGATAGCAAGCCTCCCGGTTTATGCACCTGCGGCAATCAGTAACTGCGCAATCTCTTCAAAGCCCCGTTCCCGCGCCAGTTCCAGTGGCGTTTTGCCATATTTATCGGTCAGATGCGGGCTGGCACCGTGTTCCAGCAATAACTGCACAATCGCCTGCTGTTTAATACCACCATCATTAAGCACAATCGCTTCCAGTAGCGGCGTCCAGCCTACATGGTTGGTCTGGTTAACGTTAATCTCCGTATGCGCCAAAAGCTCTTTTACAATACTTAAATGGCCTTTTTCACAGGCAGGCGTCAGGCCGACACCGCCAAAACGGGTTACGCAATTAAGATCGGGTTTAGCCGGTAAAATAATTCGTAGTAGAGTTAAATCATCGTTCAGACAGCTAATTAAAAAAGGATTTAAACAGGTATGATCTTGCTTATTAATATCCGCTCCGGCATCAATTAATGCCTGAACGCAAGCATATTGCTGATATAAACTTGCCAGCGTAATTGCCGTTTTCCCCTGACGATCGCAGGTATTAATATCGACACCCAGCGCAAGGCAGGTTTTTACTTTATCGATATCACCCTGTTGTGCAGCCAATAAATAGTCGGCAGGTAGATTTTTTATACTCATTCACATTCCCCTGGTTTTTGTGGCTGTTTTCGATGAATTGAGAATAGCAACGATAATCTGATAAAAGAACCCGCTTAAATTTAATTCGCTGTATTTCGCCTTTTTGTTGAATGATGTTCAACAATCTTTTCGCAGTGTGCGGTAGTGCAATATTTGTTTCTTTGACCCGATAACCTTTCACTCAATCAGGTTTTATTTCTCTATAGTCTGCACATGTAAGAGTAGCTTTCGTCCATGTCTAACCAGAGGGGAACAAGATGAACGGACTCACGGCAACGGGTGTCACCGTCGGTATTTGTGCAGGGCTTTGGCAGTTAGTGTCTTCACATGTCGGGCTCTCTCAGGGATGGGAATTATTAGGAACCATTGGCTTCGTCGCCTTTTGCAGTTTTTATGCCGCAGGCGGCGGTAAATCGGGGTTTATCAGAAGTCTGGCGGTTAATTATTCCGGGATGGTGTGGGCATTTTTCGCCGCGCTGGCTGCCGGTTGGCTGGCCTCTGTAAGTGGACTGTCCGCGTTCTGGGCGAGCGTAATTACTACCGTACCCTTCTCGGCGGTAGTGGTCTGGCAAGGGCGTTTCTGGTTACTGTCCTTTATTCCCGGTGGCTTTCTCGGCATGACGCTGTTTTTTGCCAGCGGGATGAACTGGACGGTGACGTTACTGGGTTTTCTGGCGGGTAACTGCGTGGGGATAATTTCAGAATATGGTGGACAAAAATTAAGCGAAGCGACGACTAAACGCGACGGGTATTAAAAGTTATTCAAAAATGATTATCTATCTTTAACCGATACCTCTACAGTCATAGCTGGAGAAATTCATAGTAGATAATGGCGAGAATGGTTTAATGAACTCAATTTTTACCGAAGAGAATCTGTTGGCATTTACTACCGCTGCGCGTTTTGGCAGCTTCAGTAAAGCCGCAGAAGAGTTGGGTTTAACCACTTCCGCCATTAGCTACACCATCAAGCGTATGGAGACGGGGCTGGATGTGGTGCTGTTCACTCGCAGTACCCGCAGCATTGAGTTAACGGAGTCCGGGCGTTATTTTTTCCGCAAAGCTACCGACCTGCTGAATGATTTTTATGCCATCAAACGCAGTATCGATACTATTTCGCAGGGCATAGAAGCGCGTGTGCGCATTTGTATTAATCAGCTGCTTTATACGCCCAAACACACCGCACGCTTGTTACAGGTGCTGAAAAAGCAGTTTCCTACCTGCCAGATTACCGTCACCACCGAAGTGTATAACGGCGTCTGGGATGCGATTATTAATAATCAGGCCAATATCGCCATCGGCGCACCCGATACACTACTGGACGGCGGCGGTATTGATTACACTGAAATTGGCGCGATTCGCTGGGCTTTTGCTATCGCCCCGGATCACCCGTTAGCCTTTGTGCCGGAACCCATCGCCGAAAGCCAACTGCGTCTCTACCCTAATATTATGGTGGAGGACACCGCGCATACGATTAATAAAAAAGTGGGCTGGTTGCTGCACGGGCAGGAGTCAATTCTGGTGCCAGATTTCAACACCAAATGTCAGTGCCAGATTTTAGGTGAAGGAATTGGTTTTTTGCCGGATTACATGGTCCGTGAGGCGATGACGCAATCCCTGCTGGTTACCCGACAAATCCATAATCCGCGCCAGGATTCGCGCATGTTACTGGCGACTCAGCATTCTGCTACGGGTCAGGTGACGCAGTGGATTAAAAAACAATTTGCGCCAAATGGCATATTAACGGGGATCTATCAGGATTTACTGCATCGGGAGAATTAATCGCTGCCAACCTCCCGATGCGCTGTGAATAGCGGTTTACATCAACCACCTGCTTTCATTACCCATTCAGAGATAAATTTATTACCCGGTACTGGCGGAGAGTACAAATAGCCCTGCAAAAAGTGAACGCCTTTACCGATCATTAAATCCGCCTGCTCCTGGGTTTCTACCCCTTCCGCCACGATACTCAGACCAGGCTTACGCGCTAGTTCGACAATATTGTCCACAATATGACCGGAGATTTCGTCGACACTCGCCATTTGCACAAATGACTTATCGATCTTAATAAAATCGACCGGGAACGCCTGCAAGTAACGATAGGTCGCATAACCCGTACCAAAGTCATCCAGCGCAAAGGTAATGTTGTGCTGATGAAGGCTGTCAAATATCGCTCTGGCTTCTGGCGTTACCGGAATAGGGTTACGTTCCGTTAGCTCGAGAACCAGCTTGATTTTATCGTTACCTAATTTCTTAACCAGGTTCAGACACTCTTTTTCAAATCCCGCTGCCAAAAAACAACCCGCCGAGACGTTGATGCCAATATGGAAATTGTCCGGCAGCAAATGTTTTACCGGCATCAGAATATCCGCAGTCTGTTTCATCAGTTGGCGGGTCATTATGACAATAAGACCGGATGACTCCGCCAGAGGAATAAACTGATCCGGTGGGATAATTCCCGTTTGTGGATGTTCCCAGCGGACAAGTACCTCACAGCCCGTCAGTACCCCAGTCTGCGCGCAGAAAACCGGTTGGATCCACGGTTTGAATTCGTGGTTTTCCAACGCCAGACTGATGGCTTCAGGCGTGACGATATGGTGACAACGGTTATCAGGGATATAAAAATTATTTTTATTTCCCGTGCCACTGATGACTTGCGGATGATATTGAAAAAAGATATCCCGCCAGAAGGTAATATCACTCTGGATGCCTAGTTTTTCATACAGCTGCTTCTTTTGATGTGAAATTGTCTTTGCACTGCGATTTCTGTACTGTGAGATTTCTGTAACCGACATTCCCTCCATTAGCAGCTTGAGTAAAAGCCGTTCTTTTTCGGACACGATACCAGGCAACGTCAAATTCACCGTTGCCCCGAACTCTTCCAAAAAAACACTCAAATCATGCGAAGCCATCGAACACACCTTGATTAAATCTTGTGCGCCAGCTAAATCTGCGAGTCTTCACTCTGACTGATAAAGCTGGCTGCAAGAAAATGACACAGAGAGCCGAATTATCTCCCGTTCGGCTCTCTCTCCTTTTACTCATTATTCAGATCAGAATTGCCACTTAATGCCAACCATTGCAGAGGTGTCATTATATCCCCTATCGGCAACCTGAACGCCCACATTCCCCCAGACATTCAGGTTGGCATTTAGCTGTCCTTCCACCCCGGTTTTTATCTCAGCAATATTTCGGGCTCCATCCTGAGTGACGGACACGCCATCCATACTGGTGCTGAAATCCTTACTGTTATGCAGCCAGTTCACTTCTACAAACGGCTGGAACTCGCGGGATTTACCGTCATCCATTTTATGGTGGCTCTTCAGCCAGGTTTTTACGCCAAGTCGGGTTTGAACATTGCCATCACCGTTGCTATGAACGAGGGTTCCGTTGCTTTCGCGGTGCTTATCGGCTTTGACTCCCATCCAGGTAACCTGTGCTTGCGGCTGAACATACCATTCATTACGCGTTCCCTGGCTGCCATTAAATTCAGCTAATTTGTGTTTGTATCCAGCTTCCAGTGAAGCGGTAAATCCTTTTGATTTATAGGATTCACTTTGTAAGTCATCCCCTTTCACTGTGTTATCAAACCAGCTGTACTGCGCCCAACTGTCGAGATACGCGCCATTACGCGACTCGTCATCGGCATACCAGGTGGCATAGAGGCCGGTGCTATATCCGTTCACACTCGCTTTTGCACGATAACCGGTTCGCGAGGAAATGGTTTTGCTGTCGCTGTTGCCATATCCCGCCATGACCCCAACATGCCAGCTGTCGCTGCCGTTTTGGCTCCACTGCGCGACATCGCCTCCCAGTTGCAGAACATAGCGATTGCTTTGGGTTTTCAGCTGGCCGCTGCCATCACGCCATTTATTATGACCACCTTCATGGCGCATCCACATAGTGGTTTGTTTCTGCTCACCCGTCACCATGTCGGTATAGTACGTATTACCCAGACGCTCATGCAGACGCGTGGTGAACATTGTATTCGCTGCTGCAAGGTTCGCAATGTAGCTACCCGCCTCCGGTCGCAGGTCATTATCCACATTCAGATCCGGACCCGGCGTAGGTGTCGGGTTAGGGTTCGGCGCTGGATTCGGGTTTGGCTCCGGATTCGGCATCGGGTCTGGCTCCGGCTGCAGTTCAGGAGAATCACTGCCGCTGGTCAGATACCAGTTACCACTATTTGCCCCTTGTCCACGCGCGAGAGTGTAGTCATACGCCCCCGCAACGATACGACCAGCCTGAACAAATTCGCCCTCAGACTTACCGTCTACATGGATAAGTTCGATACCGTTAAGGGTTTTCGCACCTGTACCGCCAGCGTTATTCACCGTAACGGCAGTCGTGCCGCTAGTATCGCCCTCGACAACCAATTTATCGGTTACTGAGTCATCGCCATTCAGTACCGTATTCATTACTAGTTGACCGTTATTACCGTGGTAGTTCCCCTTCACCACTAACATATTGCCAGCTTGCTGTCCTGACATTCCGGTCATCAGCGTACCGTTGTTGGTCAGATTGCCGCCCAGGGTGTAATTCACAGACGCAGCCGCTCTTTTTTCAGCGCTATTATTCAACGCCAGGGTACCGTTGTTCTCAACGTTTGCGCTACCCAATCCCTGCGCATGACTTACCAGGACATTAGCCGAATTAGCAATGTTCACATTCGCTGTCAGGTTGCTGTTATCGCCCGCGATGTCCAGCGTGCCGCCCTGAATATTCAGCTCTCCGCTCCCCGTTAACGAACCGGTTGAAGTGCCCCCGTTGGTAACCGTCAGACTGCCGCCATTTAAGCTCAGCAGTGAATCGGCGCTGCCATTGAGCGTGCCCACGGTCTGGCTGTGACCATTCATATCCAGTTCAGTCTCTGCCGCCAGACGCAGTTCATGGGTATTACCCAACACGTTATCGTTATTCAACAAAAGCGTCCCACTGCGCAGATCGGTAACACCGGTATAGTCGTTGTCTTTGTTAGAAAGCGATACGGTCTGACCCTTCTGGCTGCTGAATGCCAGGTCACCACTGCCGGTAATCTTTGCGCTGAGATCGGCGGCATTCTCGCTTTTACCGTTAGAGCTCAGCACCAGAGCATCGCTGTCGGTAGCGTGTAAATCAAGCTGGGTCAGGCCGTAACCGATATACAGACCGTCATTGTTTACCCCACTCGTCAGACGATAGTCGTAAGTGCCGACGGCCGCTTTTTGCCCATTCTGCTGAATATCACGTTGGGCACTGCTGGAGAGGATTTGCCCATTTTTATCCTGCAATTGCAGATTGCCCGCATCGCCCAGAACTTCCGCACCTTGCGCATCAACCAACTTAATGGTGCTGTTACCATCATCGACTTCAGTGAGCGATAACGCAGAGTCAATATCACGAGATACTGAGCTTACAACGTCACTGTCAGAAACCTGAATCACACCCTCGCCGCGCAAATCCAGCGTTTTACTAACGTTGACCGTCCCTTCTGTCATCTGTGCACCTGCTGTCAGGGCACCAAAATCAACGGTTCCGCCGGAGAATCCCAAAGTGCTAATGGAGTGAGCGCCCTTACCCACTGTTACCTGGCTTCCCTGACCCGCAGTGATCCCGCCTCTCTGCAGAAACTCAGCATTCTTTTCCAGGTTAAATGTCGTGTTCTGGAACGCCAGTGAACCCTGGAACCAGTCTGTATAAGCAAACTCATCGAAGGAGAATTCGTGATTCCCCATGTTTATTTCAACAATACCTCTACCTTGAAGATCGTTATCAAATACCCAATCTTTATTGGCATTGATTTGCAGTTTGCCATCAACATCCAGGTCCGCACGGCCGATGTTCTTGTCTTCAGAAATAACCGCGACAGCACCAGAAGCGACATCAATATATCCGCTGAATGCATAGTTATTGCCGGTCAGTGCCACTGTCCCACTGTCGATACTTATTGTACCATTGCCGGAAATCTTATTGGCAAAGGTCATGCTATCGTCAGCCTTCAGGTGTAATTTCCCGCGGTTGTTGATCTCTGCTGTACCTATATTTTGGGTGATCCCTAAAGCGCCATTTTGCTCAATTTTGACTTTACCACTAAAGGCAGAGTTATCACCGGTTAAGTAAGTCGTGCCATTGAGCGCATTGATATAGCCCAGGCCCTCGCTGCCACTGACAATATCCGCGGAAATAGTCGCGTTTTTATCCGTGTGGTTTAAGGTGATTTTCTTATCGGATGTCTTTGCCCACACAAACTCAATTTTTTCGGCATCAATAATCCCTGCAGCCTTCGCAGCACTTCCTTCCTGTGCACCTAACGCTAACTCAGAGTTGGTGCTTAAACTAATTTTCGGTGCGGATATTTTACCTCCATCTGATACGACTAATGTTGTATCAGAACGTTGGTCGTAATAACCCAGGCTAATATGTTCACGAGCATTAACTTCACCACCGTTATTAACCGACAGGAACTGATTACCGCCATATCCGCCGTAAACGCCCATAAAGAAGGTCCCTGCATTTACCTGACTACCTTCGCCGCTTACATTCCCCTGCGTATAAGTCAGACGACTGGTGCCCTTAACATGAATTTTGCCGCCATTGGAGACATTAAAATAGCCTTGATCATGTCTCATGCCTGAGTTTGACTCATACAAATCATCAGCATATAACTCGCTGCCAGCATTGGAGACATTCAGGAACCCCGTACCTTTCAGCAAAAAGTTAAGCGGGCCATTGATTGTTACCTTTCCTCCGGTAATATCCAACCCACCACCAGAAGCGAGAGTCAGACGCGGACGGGAAGTATCTGTCGTATTGATTACCAGATTGGCATTGTCAGTCACCGTAATACGGTAATCGATGCTCTGGTTCTCTTTGCCAAAATCAATAGTTTTATCCTGGTTTACGATGACATCATCGGCGAATACCAGAGATGAATATAAACTTATCGCGCTAATTAAAACAGCCCGGGACTTTTTTCCTTTTACTCTGCTCCCCAGCTCCGAGCAGACGCTCCAACAGTTACGGGACCTGTTCCACTTTAGCCGATATATTTTATTCATCACAATCTCCAGCAATACATCCAAATAAAACCAAGATTGCATAAACAGCAACGCATTAAATGCCATTCTGGTTACTGTTCATCGCATATAAAAATTCAAAAATTTTGCATAGCATTGGCAACCACATATCTGAGTATGTAGTTCAGAGGGTAATAAAATAGCAAGTTACTACTGAAAACTTATTTTAAGTTAACACTCTTAACTTTATCATTACATTCCTCCCAGTCTCTAATACCTGCGCATTATATGTATCCAGGAACTCAAATCAACTCAAAATATAAACAAAAGCAGGAGGAATACATTTAATATACAGACGGTAAAAGTGGTAACTCTTATTAGGTATTCAAATAT
>NZ_CAOLGM010000035.1:0-37079 GCF_948475835.1 uncultured Escherichia sp.
TTTAAAAAGTGGGGGTTGCCGGTCAGCGATCGGGTAACGCTTTGTGAATCGGCGGAAGAAGTGCTGGCGTTCTATCACAAAGTGGAAGAAGACCGCCCGACGCTGGGCTTTGATATCGACGGCGTGGTGATTAAGGTCAACTCACTGGAACAGCAGGAGCAGCTTGGCTTTGTCGCGCGTGCCCCGCGCTGGGCGGTAGCGTTTAAATTCCCGGCGCAGGAGCAGATGACCTTTGTGCGTGACGTCGAGTTTCAGGTTGGGCGTACTGGCGCGATTACGCCTGTTGCGCGTCTGGAACCTGTCCATGTTGCTGGCGTGCTGGTGAGTAACGCAACCTTACACAATGCGGATGAAATCGAACGTCTTGGTTTACGCATTGGCGATAAAGTGGTGATTCGCCGCGCTGGCGACGTGATCCCGCAGGTGGTTAACGTCGTGCTTTCTGAACGCCCGGAAGATATCCGTGAGGTTGTATTCCCGACGCATTGTCCGGTATGTGGTTCTGACGTTGAGCGTGTGGAAGGTGAAGCGGTTGCCCGCTGTACCGGTGGCCTGATTTGCGGAGCGCAGCGTAAAGAGTCGCTGAAACACTTTGTTTCCCGCCGTGCGATGGATGTTGACGGAATGGGTGACAAAATCATCGATCAGCTGGTTGAAAAAGAATATGTCCATACTCCGGCAGATCTGTTCAAACTCACCGCAGGCAAACTGACCGGACTGGAGCGTATGGGGCCAAAATCGGCACAAAACGTGGTTAACGCGCTAGAAAAAGCGAAAGAAACCACCTTTGCTCGCTTCCTCTATGCACTTGGCATCCGTGAAGTCGGCGAGGCCACCGCAGCAGGTCTGGCGGCATATTTCGGCACGCTGGAAGCGCTGGAAGCCGCTTCGATTGAAGAGCTGCAAAAGGTGCCTGATGTTGGCATTGTCGTTGCATCCCACGTTCACAACTTCTTTGCCGAAGAAAGCAACCGCAATGTCATCAGCGAGCTGTTGGCGGAAGGTGTTCACTGGCCTGCGCCGATCGTTATCAACGCGGAAGAGATTGACAGCCCGTTTGCTGGTAAAACCGTGGTGCTTACGGGCAGCTTAAGCCAGATGTCGCGTGATGACGCTAAAGCTCGACTGGTTGAACTGGGCGCGAAAGTCGCGGGCAGCGTGTCGAAGAAAACCGATCTGGTGATTGCCGGAGAAGCGGCAGGTTCTAAACTGGCGAAAGCGCAGGAACTGGGCATTGAAGTCATCGACGAAGCGGAAATGCTGCGTTTGCTGGGTAGCTGAGATGGAAAAAGAGCAGCTGATTGAAATAGCCAATACGATAATGCCGTTTGGCAAATATAAAGGGCGTCGCTTAATCGACCTGCCGGAGGAGTATCTGCTGTGGTTTGCCCGCAAAGATGAATTCCCGGCAGGGAAGCTCGGTGAGCTAATGCAAATCACGCTGCTGATTAAAACCGAGGGGCTGACGCAACTGGTCCAGCCCCTGAAGCGTCCGCTTTAAGCTTTATCGGCGCTGCTTTCCTGCTGTGCCTGTAACTGTTCGGTCTGGCGTTTGTATCGACGCGCCAGCACCGCACAGACCATCAATTGGATCTGATGGAAAATCATCAGGGGCAGCACCATCATACCGATCACCGATGTGGGGAACAGAATGTTTGCCATCGGGATGCCATTTGCCAGACTCTTTTTCGAACCACAAAAGACGATAGTAATTTCATCTGCCTTATTGAAGCCCAGTCGGCGTGCCATAAAGACGTTAACTACAATCACGATAGCCAGAAGAACGCAGCTGACCACCACGATAAACAGCAATGATCCCCAGCCAACTTTATGCCAGATACCATTAACGACGGCTTCGCTGAACGCTGTATAAACCACCAACAGAATGGACGTCTGGTCAGTTTTCGCAATCCATTTTTTATTGCGCGACACCCAGTCACCAATCCACGGCCGGGAAAGATGCCCCAACACAAACGGCAGCAGCAGTTGCAGCATAATTTTACCGACCTGCTCAAGGCTGCCCCCTGCACCGTGAACATTCATCACCAGACCAACCAGCAATGGTGAAAGGAAAATCCCCAGCAGGCTGGATGCTGACGCAGAACAAACCGCCGCCGCGACGTTACCGCCCGCCATTGACGTGAAGGCGATTGCAGACTGCACGGTAGCCGGGAGAATGCACAAGTAGAGAAAACCGGAGTAGAGCATCGGGTCGACATTTACCGGTTTCCACCAGGCAAACAGTACACCCAGAATCGGAAACAGCACGAAGGTGCTGCACATTACCCACAAATGCAGTCGCCAGTGACCACCGCCAGCAATAATCGCCTCACGCGACAACTTCGCGCCGTGCATAAAGAACAGCAGGGCAATCGCTGCGGTGGTCAGATTTTCAAAGAAGGGGACGAAATCGCCTCTGGCCGGAAAGAAAGAGGCCAGCAACACCACCGTGATCAGGGTTAAGGTGAAAGGATCGAGGATACGAAAAAGTTTCATAAAGACTCCAGATGATCGATGGTTCTATTGTGCTTCTTCCAGTTTGAGAAATAAAATTGATTTATTGCATCCATTCATGAAGAAAACAGATGAATTATTCTTTAAAACAATTAAAGGTTTTCGTCACAGTAGCGCAGGAGAAAAGTTTTAGTCGTGCAGGAGAGCGTATCGGCCTGAGCCAGTCGGCAGTGAGTCACAGTGTGAAGGAACTGGAAAATCATACTGGTGTTCGCCTGCTGGACAGAACCACGCGTGAAGTGGTGCTTACAGATGCAGGGCAGCAGCTGGCTTTGCGTCTTGAGCGACTGCTGGATGAACTGAACAGCACGTTGCGCGATACCGGGCGTATGGGGCAACAACTGAGCGGAAAAGTTCGGGTCGCTGCCAGCCAGACCATTTCCGCGCATCTTATTCCGCAATGCATTGCTGAAAGCCATCGCCGCTATCCAGATATTCAGTTTGTCCTGCACGATCGTCCGCAGCAGTGGGTGATGGAAAGTATTCGCCAGGGAGATGTCGACTTTGGCATCGTCATCGATCCAGGCCCAGTGGGCGATCTGCAATGTGAAGCGATTCTTTCCGAGCCTTTCTTTCTGCTTTGCCATCGCGATAGCGCTTTGGCCGTCGAAGATTATGTACCCTGGCAGGCATTACAGGGAGCGAAATTGGTGTTGCAGGATTACGCGTCAGGCAGCCGACCGCTGATTGACGCAGCGCTGGCGCGCAATGGTATTCAGGCGAATATTGTGCAGGAGATTGGACATCCGGCGACGCTGTTCCCGATGGTAGCCGCAGGCATCGGCATCAGTATTCTTCCTGCACTGGCGCTACCATTGCCTGAAGGTAGCCCACTGGTGGTTAAGCGCATTACGCCGGTGGTTGAACGCCAGTTGATGCTGGTGCGCAGGAAGAACCGTTCACTTTCCACCGCCGCTGAAGCGTTATGGGACGTGGTACGAGACCAGGGCAATGCGCTAATGGCTGGGCGGGAAGGGGATCCGTTGTATCAGATATAGAGTGAATTCATACTGCCGGGAGCCCCGGCAGTAATCAATCAGAAGTTAAATTTGATGGAGTAGATTATCGCATCCTGGTAAAAATCTTCGCCCAGTTTGTCATCCGCATATCGATACTGAATCCCCGTAGTAATGTGTGATGTTGCATTCCACCACAGTGCAACTGCGCCATTCAGCCCTTCTTTACCGCCATTACCCGCTGCATAGGTAGCGTCACGGTCAAACTCGTACTCGTTCCAGTTGGTAAGAGTGAATTTCTCGCTGCCCAGCATAAAGTTGTAACCTGCAACCCAGCCGGCGACATAGCCGTTGTCGCCAGTGTAATAGGTTTGATCTGTATAACGCTTAGCAAAGAACGGTTTGAACCACCAACCGCTGCCGGTGAAATTGTAGCCGATACCGTACAGGAACATATCGTCGTGGAAATTCACGCGATTCGCAGAACCGTAGGTGCCATACGCATGCAAGTAGAGATTAAATCCGGTGTCACCCAGGTAAATACGGTTGGTATTTTTAAAGGTATAACGCTGCTCGCTACCTGGTTTATTATGGCGACCGTTATAGAAGTTTTCCCAGTCGAAGAACCCGTACATTTCTCCCCAACTAAAGTTAGCGCCACCTTCAAATTCAAGATAACCAAAATCATCTTTGTGTGATTTGGTCGACGATTTTTCGGTAGTCCGGCTGGTCCAGTCCAGATAATGCACGCCGATATCTGCAAAACCGCCTTTAAATTCTGCATGAGATACAACAGGTATCGCTAATATAGAGGAAAGTGTCAGAGTTAAAAGATGTTTTTTCATAGCATAATTCCCTATGCCGATCGTTATTAGTAGATTGCTTAATAAAGTGGTTTGCTAAAAACGACATATTGTTAATGCAAAGGAATTAATATCGCCAATACAGTTTTTACCGTGGATTAATAGAGAAAAGATATAAATCCATCGATATCGAATCGCTATTGAATGCGTGAGAAAAGTGTATTGGTAAGAGCCGGGACAACCTCGCTATAAAAAGGCGTTAGATTCCACCCTACAGAAAAAGGATATGTATGTCTCAGGTTCAATTTTCTCATAACCCGCTGTTTTGCATAGATATTATCAAGACTTATAAACCTGATTTCACGCCACGAGTGGCCTTTATTTTAGGTTCCGGGCTCGGCGCGCTGGCCGATCAGATTGAGAACGCTGTCGCAATTTCCTACGAAAAGCTGCCGGGCTTCCCGGTAAGTACGGTACATGGTCATGCGGGGGAGTTAGTGCTGGGCCATCTCCAGGGCGTACCGGTGGTATGTATGAAAGGTCGCGGACATTTCTACGAAGGTCGTGGAATGACCATTATGACTGACGCAATTCGTACCTTTAAGCTGCTGGGCTGCGAGCTACTGTTCTGCACCAATGCGGCAGGCTCGCTGCGTCCGGAAGTGGGGGCAGGCAGCCTGGTCGCATTGAAAGATCATATCAACACCATGCCCGGTACGCCGATGGTGGGTCTTAACGATGATCGTTTTGGAGAGCGCTTCTTCTCACTGGCAAATGCCTACGATGCGGAATACCGCGCACTGTTACAAAAAGTGGCGAAAGAAGAGGGTTTCCCTCTGACGGAGGGCGTGTTCGTCTCGTATCCGGGGCCGAATTTCGAGACTGCGGCGGAAATTCGCATGATGCAAATTATTGGTGGGGATGTTGTTGGTATGTCTGTGGTGCCTGAGGTTATTTCAGCTCGCCATTGCGACCTTAAAGTCGTTGCGGTCTCTGCGATTACCAATATGGCGGAAGGTTTAAGCGATGTGAAATTGTCACATGCGCAAACGCTGGCGGCTGCGGAGCTCTCTAAGCAGAACTTCATCAACCTTATTTGTGGCTTTCTGCGCAAAATTGCCTGAGAAAAACAATAAGAAACGGCCTCGCGGGTGAGGCCAAATGATGCGACAAGGAAACGATTATGAGCATCGCGATGCGCTTAAAGGTAATGTCCTTTTTGCAATATTTTATCTGGGGGAGCTGGCTGGTTACCCTCGGCTCTTACATGATTAATACCCTTCATTTCACCGGCGCTAATGTTGGCATGGTTTACAGTTCCAAAGGGATCGCCGCGATTATTATGCCTGGTATAATGGGGATCATCGCAGACAAATGGCTGCGCGCAGAACGTGCATACATGCTGTGTCACCTGGTGTGTGCGGGCGTACTTTTTTATGCGGCATCCGTAACTGATCCGGATATGATGTTTTGGGTGATGTTAGTCAATGCGATGGCGTTTATGCCGACTATTGCGTTATCGAACAGCGTCTCTTATTCCTGTCTTGCCCAGGCAGGGCTTGACCCGGTGACCGCTTTCCCGCCCATTCGCGTTTTTGGTACGGTGGGGTTCATTGTCGCGATGTGGGCAGTAAGCCTGCTGCATCTGGAATTGAGTAGTCTGCAGCTGTATATCGCGTCCGGTGCGTCATTGCTGCTGTCGGCTTATGCGCTGACTTTGCCGAAGATTCCGGTTGCGGAGAAAAAAGCGACCACATCGCTTGCCAGCAAGCTGGGTCTGGATGCCTTCGTGCTGTTTAAAAATCCACGCATGGCCATCTTTTTCCTCTTTGCCATGATGCTGGGTGCGGTACTGCAAATTACCAACGTTTTTGGTAATCCGTTCCTACATGATTTCGCCCGTAACCCGGAGTTTGCTGACAGTTTTGTGGTGAAATATCCCTCCATTTTACTGTCAGTTTCACAGATGGCAGAAGTGGGCTTTATACTGACTATCCCATTCTTTTTAAAGCGATTTGGCATTAAAACCGTCATGCTGATGAGTATGGTGGCCTGGACGCTGCGCTTTGGCTTCTTCGCCTATGGCGATCCGTCAACAACCGGATTTATTTTGCTGCTGCTGTCGATGATTGTTTATGGCTGTGCATTCGATTTCTTCAATATTTCTGGTTCGGTATTTGTCGAACAGGAAGTTGATTCCAGCATTCGTGCCAGCGCGCAGGGGCTCTTTATGACCATGGTAAATGGTGTCGGCGCATGGGTTGGCTCGATTCTGAGTGGCATGGCAGTAGATTACTTTTCGGTGGATGGCGTAAAAGACTGGCAAACTATCTGGCTGGTGTTTGCAGGATATGCTCTTTTTCTCGCAGTGATATTTTTCTTTGGGTTTAAATATAATTATGACCCTGAAAAGATAAAGCATCGAGCGGTGGCTCATTAAAAGGATTCGCAGCTCTGCTCTTCAGAGCTGCTTTTATGATAAAGGTTAATTAGTGAAAGATATTTTATTTTCTTCCGGCGTTGGTTTTGGCATTGGTGCTTTGTTTACAATCGTGCGCTTGCCTATTCCTGTACCAAATGTATTACCAGGTATATTATCCATTGTGTTTATGTATGTCGGATATCTGGTGGTGAAATACTTTATGCCATGATAATTTAATACGATGTATTTATTATATGGAGCACTTAATTATGGAACGCGTATACAGAACAGATCTTAAGTTGCTCCGTTATTTTCTTGCCGTAGCGGAAGAGTTGCATTTTGGCCGCGCAGCAGCGCGTTTAAATATGTCTCAGCCTCCGCTCAGTATTCATATTAAAGAGCTGGAAAATCAACTCGGCACGCAGCTTTTTATTCGCCATTCGCGCAGCGTCGTACTGACACACGCGGGCAAAATCTTGATGGAAGAATCGCGTCGATTGCTGGTGAATGCTAATAATGTATTGGCTCGGGTTGAACAAATAGGTCGGGGAGAAGCAGGGCGGATTGAACTCGGCGTAGTGGGAACGGCTATGTGGGGACGGATGCGCCCGGTTATGCGGCGATTCCTCAGGGAAAATCCTAACGTTGAAGTTCTTTTTCGCGAAAAGATGCCCGCGATGCAAATGGCCCTGCTGGAACGACGTGAACTCGATGCCGGGATCTGGCGAATGGCGACAGAACCACCGACAGGTTTTACCAGCTTACGGTTGCATGAATCGGCGTTTCTGGTGGCGATGCCTGAAGAGCATCATCTCTCATCATTTTCCACCGTTCCGCTGGAAGCGCTACGTGACGAGTATTTTGTTACAATACCGCCCGTGTACACTGACTGGGATTTTTTGCAGCGAGTTTGCCAGCAGGTGGGATTTTCACCGGTTGTTATTCGCGAAGTTAATGAACCGCAAACGGTACTCGCCATGGTCAGTATGGGTATTGGTATCACATTGATAGCGGACAGCTACGCACAAATGAACTGGCCAGGTGTCATTTTCCGTCCGCTCAAACAGCGCATCCCTGCAGATTTATATATTGTTTATGAAACACAGCAGGTGACGCCCGCGATGGTTAAGCTGTTGGCTGCATTGACACAGTAGGTGAGGAGACAGGAATTGCCGGAAATAGTCGTCTGCTAAGTGAAGCGCATCAGGCAATTTCGCAAATCGCAGATAGCAAAAAAGCGCCTTTAGGGCGCTTTTTTACATTGGTGGGTCGTGCAGGATTCGAACCTGCGACCAATTGATTAAAAGTCAACTGCTCTACCAACTGAGCTAACGACCCGAAGTGGTGGGTGATGACGGGATCGAACCGCCGACCCCCTCCTTGTAAGGGAGGTGCTCTCCCAGCTGAGCTAATCACCCCCGCTGTGTGGAGTCGCATTATAGGGAGAGTTCAAAATGAGTCAACGCATTTTCTAAAGAAATTGTTCGTTCGTCGTAAATTTAAGCAAGATGATCGCAAAACAGACCGTGTTGCGCAATTTGTCAACGAAAACAATAATGCGTAAGGTAGAAACCCGAACTACATTGAGGAATCAGGCGGGAGTGATAGAATATCGCCCACTCAATTTTTCCAGGATTTGCCGGTTGTCGGCATCTTTCTAAACGTAAGGCCATTTCATGAAAATCAAAACTCGCTTCGCGCCAAGCCCAACAGGCTATCTGCACGTTGGCGGCGCGCGTACTGCTCTTTACTCCTGGCTTTTTGCACGTAACCACGGCGGTGAGTTCGTGCTGCGTATTGAAGACACCGATCTTGAGCGTTCCACGCCGGAAGCTATCGAAGCCATTATGGATGGCATGAACTGGCTGAGCCTGGAGTGGGATGAAGGTCCGTACTACCAGACCAAACGTTTTGATCGCTACAATGCGGTGATCGATCAGATGCTGGAAGAGGGCACTGCTTATAAATGCTATTGCTCTAAAGAGCGCCTGGAAGCGCTGCGCGAAGAGCAAATGGCGAAAGGTGAGAAGCCGCGTTATGACGGTCGCTGCCGCCACAGCCATGAGCATCATGCTGATGATGAACCGTGTGTCGTGCGTTTTGCTAATCCGCAGGAAGGTTCTGTTGTTTTTGACGATCAGATCCGTGGTCCGATCGAGTTCAGCAACCAGGAGCTGGATGATCTGATTATCCGCCGTACCGATGGTTCCCCAACCTATAACTTCTGTGTGGTTGTCGATGACTGGGATATGGAAATCACCCACGTTATCCGTGGCGAAGACCATATCAACAACACGCCGCGCCAGATCAACATTCTTAAGGCCCTGAAAGCGCCGGTGCCGGTTTACGCGCACGTTTCTATGATCAATGGCGATGACGGTAAAAAACTGTCCAAACGTCACGGGGCAGTCAGCGTAATGCAGTATCGTGATGACGGTTATTTGCCAGAAGCACTGCTGAACTATCTGGTGCGTCTGGGCTGGTCCCACGGCGATCAGGAAATCTTCACTCGTGAAGAGATGATCAAATACTTCACTTTGAATGCCGTCAGCAAATCTGCCAGTGCGTTCAACACCGACAAGCTGCTGTGGCTGAACCATCACTACATTAACGCGCTGCCGCCGGAGTATGTTGCTACTCACTTACAGTGGCACATTGAGCAGGAAAATATCGATACCCGTAACGGCCCGCAGCTGGCTGATCTGGTGAAACTGCTGGGCGAACGCTGCAAGACGCTGAAAGAGATGGCACAGAGCTGCCGTTATTTCTACGAAGATTTTGCTGAGTTCGATGCCGATGCGGCGAAAAAACATCTGCGTCCGGTAGCGCGTCAGCCGCTGGAAGTGGTTCGTGACAAACTGGCCGCGATTACTGACTGGACCGCTGAAAACGTTCATCACGCTATTCAGGCGACGGCGGATGAGCTGGAAGTGGGTATGGGTAAAGTTGGTATGCCGCTGCGTGTCGCCGTAACCGGTGCGGGGCAGTCTCCAGCACTGGATGTTACCGTTCACGCAATTGGTAAGACCCGCAGTATCGAGCGTATCAACAAAGCGCTGGATTTTATTGCTGAACGCGAAAATCAGCAGTAATTAGCGTGTAAAAAGATAAACGGCAGGAGATAATATCCTGCCGTTTTTTATTTATGCTGATTCGTCAATATCGAGACGGGCGAGGAAATTGCGAATTCCTTCACGTGACAAAAATTGCGCGACTTTTTCCTGCTCAATGTCTGTCATATTATCTATCGCGTTGATGATTTGTCGATACGCCGGGGCGCGTGCTCCAGGAGCGTATTCAGCAATTCTCTCTTCAGCTTCCATCAACATTGGTGTGTTATGGAAGGCTGGCGTGTTCTGAATAAACTCGCAAACTTGCGTATCGACCAGAATAAGTCTGGCACGACCGCCTTTCACGCCGGGAAATTTTTCCGTTTTCCAGCCTTTTTCTCTGATCCAACGGTTAACAGTTTGTTTAGCCACACCGAGGCATTCAGCCAGTTCTTCGGTGGTCATTTTGTTGCGTAATCTTTTCATATTATTTGCTATCGCGAATCCCTAAGCGTTGTAACAATCCGATAATCCCTTCCCGCAGAAGCAAGGATGTAAACTGTTTTTGTTCAACTGGCGTCATCTCTTTCGCCAGTGTCACCAGCAATACTTCAAGCGGCGCATCACCAGAAAGGGCAGGCGCTTCTCCCTGACCTTCTGGACGTTCAGCATTGCGAATATATTCACGAACCTGTTCATTGACGTGAACCAGTCGGGCTTTGCCACCCTGGACGCCAGGTTTTGGTGACGTTGTCCAGCCTTCCTTGCGTACCCATTTATTAATGGTCTGGCGGCTATAGCCGGTCAGTCTGGCAAGTTCATCTGGTGTCATCCTCTCCTTGAACATAACAATTCCCTGAATGTATGTGGGTCTATTAGTAGTTCATTTTATAACACCACTTTACAGGAAACCGTGACATGAATAACTACTGAATGCGAGCGGTTTTCCAAAATTGTTCATTTGCCTGATTTTTCAGCGATTGAAACTACACGTTGCAATTTGCCGTTGACACATTCGGGCGGAATTCATATGATGCCGCCCGTCAACTCGACAAGCTTTACGTGACGGGGCTATAGCTCAGCTGGGAGAGCGCTTGCATGGCATGCAAGAGGTCAGCGGTTCGATCCCGCTTAGCTCCACCAAATTTCCAACCCTCGCTGCAAAGCGGGGGTTTTTTGTCTCTGCTTTTTGCCGCTTTTGTAATACAGTCTACGTCCGGGTTAGTGCCGCCTGGTGAAAGCATCATTGGATGAAAAATCGGCAACAGGCTGGCCCCCTGTTTGCTTCGCGATGCGAATAAACTTATTATTTGTGTGCCTGAAAACCCCGATCAGTGAGAGTAGTGTACTCATGTTTGTGGAGCATAACCTGATAAAAAATATCAAGATATTCACACTAGCGTTTACGCTCACCGTGGTACTTATTCAGCTATCCCGTTTTATTTCGCCACTTGCCATTATCCATTCCAGTTATATCTTTCTGGCGTGGATGCCACTGTGCGTAATGCTGTCAATCTTGTTTATCTTTGGCTGGCGCGGTGTCGTTCCCGTTTTATGCGGGATGTTTTGCACCAATCTGTGGAACTTTCATCTCTCTTTTTTACAGACTGCGGTCATGCTCGGTAGCCAGACGTTTGTCGTGTTGTGTGCCTGCGCAATATTACGCTGGCAGCTGGGGACGCGTTGGCGTTATGGATTGACCAGCCGATATGTCTGGCAACGTCTGTTCTGGCTTGGTTTGGTGACGCCGATCGGCATCAAATGCAGCATGTATCTTGTGGGGAGCTTCTTTGATTTCCCGCTAAAGATATCCACCTTTTTCGGCGATGCGGATGCCATTTTCACGGTCGTTGATTTGCTAAGCCTTTTCACCGCTGTGCTGATTTACAACATGCTTTTCTACTATCTCACTCGCATGATTGTAAGTCCCCACTTTGCGCAGATATTGTGGCGCAGGGATATCGCTCCGTCGTTGGGCAAAGAGAAACGCGCATTTACCTTAAGCTGGCTGGCAGCGTTAAGCGTGCTGCTACTTCTGTTGTGCACACCTTATGAAAACGACTTTATTGCCGGTTACTTGGTACCCGTTTTCTTCATCATCTTTACCCTCGGGGTCGGTAAGCTTCGCTATCCGTTTTTAAATCTCACCTGGGCTGTTTCAACGCTTTGCCTGCTGAATTACAACCAGAACTTTTTGCAAGGGGTGGAAACCGAATATTCGCTGGCATTTATTCTTGCGGTGCTGATTTCCTTTAGCGTTTGCCTGCTCTATATGGTGCGCATTTATCATCGCAGTGAATGGCTTAATCGCCGCTGGCATTTGCAGGCGCTGACAGATCCGTTAACGCTCCTACCCAACTTTCGTGCGTTGGAACAAGCGCCGGAGCAAGAGGCGGGCAAGAGTTTTTGCTGCCTGCGCATTGATAATCTTGAGTTTATGAGTCGTCATTACGGCTTAATGATGCGCGTTCACTGTATCCGCTCAATTTGCCGTACGCTGCTGCCGTTGATGCAGGAAAACGAAAAGTTGTATCAATTGCCGGGTAGTGAACTGCTGTTAGTGCTGAGCGGGCCGGAAACGGAAGGGCGACTCCAGCATATGATTAACATCCTGAATAGTCGGCAAATTCACTGGAACAATACCGGGCTGGATATGGGCTATGGTGCTGCCTGGGGGCGTTTTGATGGAAATCAGGAAACCCTGCAACCCTTGTTGGGGCAGTTAAGCTGGCTGGCGGAGCAATCCTGCGCACATCATCATGTGCTGGCGCTGGATAGCAGAGAGGAGATGGTTTCCGGGCAGACCACTAAACAGGTGCTATTGCTGAATACCATTCGCACGGCGTTAGATCAGGGTGATTTGCTGCTCTACGCCCAGCCAATTCGCAACAAAGAGGGTGAAGGTTATGATGAGATCCTCGCGCGACTGAAATATGACGGCGGCATTATGACCCCGGATAAGTTTCTGCCCCTTATTGCTCAGTTTAACCTTAGCGCGCGTTTTGATTTGCAAGTGCTGGAATCCTTGTTGAAGTGGCTGGCAACACACCCTTGCGACAAAAAAGGACCGCGCTTTTCAGTCAATTTAATGCCGCTCACGCTGCTGCAAAAGAATATTGCCGGGCGGATTATTCGTCTGTTTAAGCGTTATCACATCTCCCCGCAGGCGGTCATTCTTGAGATCACCGAGGAGCAGGCGTTTTCTAACGCAGAAAGCAGCATGTACAACATCGAGCAGCTGCATAAGTTTGGTTTCCGGATTGCGATTGATGACTTTGGCACCGGATATGCCAACTACGAACGGTTAAAGCGTTTGCAGGCTGATATCATCAAAATTGATGGCGTCTTTGTGAAAGATATTGTCACGAATACGCTGGATGCGATGATTGTGAGATCAATTACCGATCTGGCGAAAGCGAAGTCATTGAGTGTGGTCGCGGAGTTTGTCGAGACGCAACAGCAGCAGGCGCTATTGCATAAGCTCGGGGTGCAATATCTGCAAGGGTATTTGATTGGTCGCCCGCAGCCATTAGCTGATTAACAGGCGTAAAAAAGCCGGGGAATGATCCCCGGCTTTTTTATGTATGGTTTTACAGCACCAGTGCTGCGATTGACGCAGACAGCACACTCACCAGGGTAGAGCCGTAAACCAGTTTCAGACCGAAGCGAGAAACCACGTTACCTTGCTCTTCATTCAGGCCTTTAACTGCACCTGCGATAATCCCGATTGAAGAGAAGTTAGCGAAGGAAACCAGGAACACAGAGATGATGCCTTCAGCACGCGGAGAGAGCGTGGAAGCAATTTTCTGCAGATCCATCATCGCAACGAACTCGTTGGAAACCAGTTTGGTCGCCATGATACTGCCCACTTGCAGTGCTTCACTGGAAGGAACACCCATCACCCATGCAATCGGATAGAAGATGTAGCCCAGGATGCCCTGGAAGGAGATGCTGTAGCCAAACCAGCCAGTAACGGTGGCAAACAGTGCGTTCAGCGCGGCGATCAGGGCGATAAAGCCGATCAGCATCGCGGCAACGATAATGGCAACTTTGAAACCTGCCAGAATGTATTCACCCAGCATTTCGAAGAAGCTCTGACCTTCGTGCAGGTTGGACATCTGGATGTTTTCTTCACTGGCATCAACACGGTAAGGATTGATCAGCGACAGCACGATAAAGGTGCTGAACATGTTCAGTACCAGCGCAGCAACGACGTATTTCGGTTCCAGCATGGTCATGTATGCACCAACGATGGACATCGACACGGTGGACATTGCCGTGGCAGCCATGGTGTACATACGATTACGGGAGATTTTGCCGAGGATATCTTTATAGGCAATAAAGTTTTCAGACTGACCCAGAATCAGGGAGCTGACGGCGTTAAAGGATTCCAGTTTGCCCATACCGTTGACTTTGGAGAGCAGGAAACCAATTGCGCGGATAATAACCGGCAACACGCGAATGTGCTGGAGAATACCGATCAGTGCAGAGATAAAGACGATTGGGCACAGCACTTTCAGGAAGAAGAATGCCAGGCCTTGATCATTCATGCTACCAAAGACGAAGTTAGTCCCTTCGTTGGCAAATCCGAGCAGTTTTTCGAACATTTCGGAGAAGCCTTTCACGAAGCCTAAACCAACGTCGGAGTTCAGGAAGAACCACGCCAGTAACACTTCGATAACAAGCAGTTGAATAACATAACGGATACGAATTTTTTTGCGGTCGCTGCTTACCAGCAGTGCGAGAATCGCAACAACGGCAAGTGCCAGTACAAAATGAAGGACGCGGTCCATATTTGCTCCAAATATGAGGCAGGTTAAATTTCCGTGCACATTCTATGTAACATGGTTAAGGAAAACGAGATCTGACACACACTATAATGACGTCCTGTGACAAGCTTCAAAAATAGTGATCTGTCATACATTTCTGCTATGTTGTGTATGGAAGCTGAAAGTTATGTAAATGTGCTAACATTAAACATAACCATAACATTCAAGTCATCAATCTTTTCGTAGTCATAATCCTGGTCTATCAAAGAAATCACCACAACCCATTCAAATGAATTTGATAATCATTCTCGTTTGGCATAGCATGAAACATAGCAAAGGCTATGTTTTAGAGGCACAAGATGACGAACTATCGCGTTGAGAGTAGCAGCGGACGGGCGGCGCGCAAGATGAGGCTCGCATTAATGGGACCTGCGTTCATTGCGGCGATTGGTTATATCGATCCCGGTAACTTTGCGACCAATATTCAGGCGGGTGCTAGCTTCGGCTATCAGCTACTGTGGGTTGTCGTTTGGGCCAACCTGATGGCGATGCTGATTCAGATCCTCTCTGCCAAACTAGGGATTGCCACCGGTAAAAATCTGGCGGAGCAGATTCGTGATCACTATCCGCGTCCCGTAGTGTGGTTCTATTGGGTTCAGGCAGAAATTATTGCGATGGCAACCGACCTGGCGGAATTTATTGGTGCGGCGATCGGTTTTAAACTCATTCTTGGTGTTTCGTTGTTGCAGGGCGCGGTGCTGACGGGGATCGCGACTTTCCTGATTTTAATGCTGCAACGTCGCGGGCAAAAACCGCTGGAGAAAGTGATTGGCGGGTTACTGTTGTTTGTTGCCGCGGCTTACATTGTCGAGTTGATTTTCTCCCAGCCTAACCTGGCGCAGCTGGGTAAAGGAATGGTGATCCCGAGTTTACCTACTTCGGAAGCGGTCTTCCTGGCAGCAGGCGTGTTAGGGGCGACGATTATGCCGCATGTGATTTATTTGCACTCTTCGCTCACTCAGCATTTACATGGCGGTTCGCGTCAACAACGTTATTCCGCCACCAAATGGGATGTGGCTATCGCCATGACGATTGCCGGTTTTGTCAATCTGGCGATGATGGCTACAGCTGCGGCGGCGTTCCACTTTTCTGGTCATACTGGTGTTGCCGATCTTGATGAGGCTTATCTGACGCTGCAACCGCTGTTAAGCCATGCTGCGGCAACGGTCTTTGGGTTAAGTCTGGTTGCTGCCGGACTGTCCTCAACGGTGGTGGGGACACTGGCGGGGCAGGTGGTGATGCAGGGATTCATTCGCTTCCATATCCCGCTGTGGGTGCGTCGTACAGTCACCATGTTGCCGTCATTTATTGTCATTCTGATGGGATTAGATCCGACACGGATTCTGGTTATGAGTCAGGTGCTGTTAAGTTTTGGTATCGCCCTGGCGCTGGTTCCACTGCTGATTTTCACCAGTGACAGCAAGTTGATGGGCGATCTGGTGAACAGCAAACGCGTAAAACAGACAGGCTGGGTGATTGTAGTGCTGGTCGTGGCGCTGAATATCTGGTTGTTGGTGGGGACGGCGCTGGGATTGTAGTTGAATGAGCGTCGCATCTGGCACTATTGGCGGATGCGGCGTAAACGCCTTATCCGCCCTACGCGTTAAAGAGCCGGTTTGTAGGCCTGATAAGACTCGCTAGCGTCGCATCAGGCATTGTGTTCCATTGGCGAATGTGTTTAATGGCGGTGTCCATGTCCGCGGCCTTTTCCGCGATGATCGTCACGATCGCGCCAGCCTTCACGATAGCCACGCTCATACGCTTTACGCTTATCCCAGCCACGATGATAGCCATTATCATGACGCCACCAGCGGTTTTTACGCCACTCATAATTGCGATGCCAGTAGTCACGGTCGCGCCAGTGACCACCGTCCCAGTAATTACCGTAATGATCGCGATCGCCAATTTGTAATTTGATTGATGGCAGTAGGGTGATTTCACCTGCGTTTGCTGCAAGCGGGGTAAATGCCATCAGGGCGGCCGCCAGAAACAGTGACCTGAACATTGTTATTCTCCTTCACGATCGAAGCCGTCAGCGGCCTGTTAACGCAATATTACGGGGAGGTAAAGCCCCGTATCATCGCCATAACTCTTAAATCATAAAGGAGAGCATTTTTTGCTAAACGTTATCGTGGGGTGGCTGTTGCTTCGGACGATTGACCATCATCATCGGCTTACCTGCTAATAACAGCCATGCCGGAAGCATGACGATACAGAGCAGCGGTAGCAATGTGGTATTGGGTACAACGACCGCCGCCATAAAAAGACTTAACCAGCCATCGCGTGTTACCACCAGCACGATGCCGAGAATAGCGCAAGAAACGGTTATTGCCGCTGGTACGGCGGGTACGTGCTCATGCAGCATCAACCCTAATGCCACGCCGACAAACACTGCCGGGAAGATTCGCCCACCGCGAAAGCCACTGGCGGCAGCAACGACCAGGGCGGCAAGTTTAATTACCGCCAGCAAAAAGTAATCGCTGGTGCTGAAAGCCTGATTTGCCACCATCTGCTGCATCTCATCCAGCCCTTTAAACAGCGAAACTGGTCCACCAATAACCCCCAGAATACCGAGAATAAATCCGCCAATACCCAGCACGAGCACCGGATTTTTCATTTGATTCATCATCGCGTGCAACCGTGGTAAGCACCATACGGCGACCATCCCTGCTGCGATGGCAATCGCCGCGACAATTGCACCGCTGAGAATATCGGTCATTTCCATCTGTCCGTAATGCGCAATGGGCAGTGAAAAATGGGGATGGAAAAATAATCCGGTAGTAAGTGCACCAGCTGCTGCCGCCATTAATGGCGCAAAAAGACGATCCCATAGCGGAACTTCACTACTGCCATTTAAGGTTTGCGAAAATATCAACGCCGCCGCAACAGGTGTACCAAACAGCGCGCCGATGGTTCCGGCAGAGGCTAAAATAGTCCACTCCATTCGGTTGACGCGCGGTAACAGACGAGCGCCAATGGCAACCGCAAGGGCGATATTGACGGTCATGATCGGATGTTCCGGCCCCAGGCTGACGCCGCCAGCAAGACCGAGAATTAATGCTACGATAAGTCCTGGTAGCGCAGAGGGCGGAACTGGTGCGCCGATCAGCGGTTCACAGGCGGGGTCTGGTCCGGCATGACCCTGGCTGAAACGGATAACCAACCCCACCGCAATACCCGTTAGCGTTAATACACCGATGATCCAGAGAGGTGAATCCTGGGCTATCCCCAGAGTTCCCGGCAGTCGTTGCCAGAGCAAATTCTGTAATACCGAGGCGATTTTCATCACCACAATCAGAATAAGACTGGACGCAATCCCAATTGCCACGGCGGGGAGCGATAATAACAACATGGTTCTGGCTCGCGGATGGAGCATGTTCTATTCCTTATGCGGGGTCAGATACTTAGTTTGCCCAGCTTGCAAAAAGGCATCGCTGCAATTGGTGCTGAAACGATAAAGTAAATGTGTGACCCAGATCGATATTTACAGGGAGCCTGCCTTTCCGGCGTTGTTGTTATGCCCCCAGGTATTTACAGTGTGAGAAAGAATTATTTTGACTTTAGCGGAGCAGTTGAAGAATGACAAAGTATGCATTAGTCGGTGATGTGGGCGGCACCAACGCACGTCTTGCTCTGTGTGATATTGCCAGTGGTGAAATCTCGCAGGCTAAGACCTATTCAGGGCTTGATTACCCCAGCCTCGAAGCGGTCATTCGCGTTTATCTTGAAGAACATAAGGTCGAGGTGAAAGACGGCTGTATTGCCATCGCTTGCCCAATTACCGGTGACTGGGTGGCAATGACCAACCATACCTGGGCGTTCTCAATTGCCGAAATGAAAAAGAATCTCGGTTTTAGCCATCTGGAAATTATTAACGATTTTACCGCTGTATCGATGGCGATCCCGATGCTGAAAAAAGAGCATCTGATTCAGTTTGGTGGCGCAGAACCGGTCGAAGGTAAACCTATTGCGGTTTACGGTGCCGGAACAGGGCTTGGGGTTGCGCATCTGGTCCATGTCGATAAGCGTTGGGTAAGCTTGCCGGGCGAAGGCGGTCACGTTGATTTTGCGCCGAATAGTGAAGAAGAGGCCATTATCCTCGAAATATTGCGTGCGGAAATTGGTCATGTTTCGGCGGAACGCGTGCTTTCTGGTCCTGGGCTGGTGAATTTGTATCGCGCAATTGTTAAAGCCGACAACCGCCTGCCAGAAAATCTCAAGCCAAAAGATATTACCGAACGCGCGCTGGCTGACAGCTGCACCGATTGCCGCCGTGCGTTGTCGCTGTTTTGCGTCATTATGGGCCGTTTTGGCGGCAATCTGGCATTAACGCTGGGAACCTTTGGTGGGGTTTATATTGCTGGCGGTATCGTGCCGCGCTTCCTTGAGTTCTTCAAAGCCTCTGGTTTCCGTGCCGCATTTGAAGATAAAGGACGCTTTAAAGAATATGTCCATGATATTCCGGTGTATCTCATCGTCCATAACAATCCGGGTCTTCTCGGTTCCGGTGCACATTTACGCCAGACCTTAGGTCACATTCTGTAAATCCTTCCTGTTATATCGGGAGGTAACTCTCCCGATAATCTTTTAAATCATACAGTTAATTCAATTTTTCTTTGTGTCCCCTCACAAGGCCGACCTGCGTCACACTTCCGTACAGCGGGATTAATTCTCCAGTAAATGCATTATTTGTCTGGTAACGGCGATTTGTTTTGCACGTTCATAATTTCACTCGTCAACTATCACTGAATGAGGAATTAACGATGAGTAAGAAACTGATTGCCTTATGTGCCTGCCCAATGGGCCTGGCTCACACCTTTATGGCCGCTCAGGCGTTGGAAGAAGCGGCGGTAGAAGCCGGTTATGAAGTGAAAATTGAAACCCAGGGCGCGGACGGTATCCAGAATCGCCTGACGGCGCAGGATATCGCCGAAGCGACCATCATCATCCACTCCGTGGCAGTTACCCCGGAAGATAACGAACGTTTCGAATCACGCGACGTTTATGAAATCACTTTGCAGGACGCAATTAAAAACGCTGCGGGCATCATCAAAGAAATCGAAGAGATGATTGCCTCTGAACAACAGTAATATTCGACAGGGATAATTGTTATGGCCATTAAAAAACGCAGTGCAACCGTTGTGCCTGGCGCATCCGGTGCGGCAGCGGCAGTTAAGAATCCGCAGGCCTCTAAAAGCAGCTTCTGGGGTGAACTCCCGCAGCATGTGATGTCAGGGATTTCACGCATGGTGCCGACCTTAATTATGGGCGGTGTGATCCTCGCTTTCAGCCAGCTGATTGCTTATAGCTGGCTTAAAATTCCTGCTGATATCGGCATCATGGATGCTCTTAATAGCGGGAAATTTACCGGTTTCGATCTCTCCTTACTGAAATTTGCCTGGCTGTCGCAGTCCTTTGGCGGCGTGCTGTTTGGCTTTGCTATTCCGATGTTTGCCGCTTTTGTGGCGAACTCTATCGGCGGCAAACTGGCGTTCCCGGCTGGTTTTATCGGCGGCTTGATGTCTACCCAGCCGACGCAACTGCTGAACTTCGATCCCAGCACTATGCAATGGGCGACCTCTTCGCCGGTGCCGTCCACCTTCATTGGTGCGCTGATTATATCTATCGTTGCTGGTTACCTTGTGAAATGGATGAACCAGAAAATCCAGTTACCAGATTTCCTGTTAGCGTTCAAAACCACATTTTTGCTACCGATTCTTTCCGCCATTTTTGTCATGCTGGCGATGTACTATGTCATCACCCCATTTGGTGGCTGGATCAACGGCGGTATCCGTACTGTGCTGACTGCCGCAGGTGAGAAGGGCGCGCTGATGTATGCAATGGGGATTGCCGCGGCGACCGCAATCGACCTTGGTGGCCCAATCAACAAAGCGGCAGGTTTCGTTGCCTTCAGCTTTACCACCGACCACGTATTACCGGTCACCGCTCGTTCTATCGCTATCGTTATTCCTCCGATTGGTCTGGGTCTGGCGACCATTATTGACCGTCGTTTAACCGGCAAACGCCTGTTCAACGCTCAACTTTATCCGCAGGGTAAGACCGCGATGTTCCTTGCCTTTATGGGGATTAGTGAGGGTGCGATTCCGTTTGCGCTGGAAAGCCCCATCACCGCCATTCCGTCGTATATGGTCGGCGCGATTGTCGGCTCAACCGCCGCTGTCTGGCTGGGCGCAGTGCAATGGTTCCCGGAATCCGCTATCTGGGCATGGCCGCTGGTCACTAACCTGGGCGTCTATATGGCGGGGATCGCGCTGGGGGCAGTCATAACTGCGCTGATGGTGGTGTTCCTGCGTCTGATGATGTTCCGTAAAGGCAAATTGTTAATCGATAGCCTGTAAGAAGGAAAATCCAGATGACATTACTCGCTTCGCTGCGCGACTGGCTTAAGGCGCAACAACTGGATGCAGTGCTTCTCTCCTCACGGCAGAACAAACAGCCGCATCTGGGGATCTCCACCGGATCAGGCTATGTGGTTATTAGCCGTGAAAGTGCGCACATTCTGGTAGATTCGCGCTATTTCGTTGAGGTGGAAGCCCGTGCGCAAGGCTACCAGCTGCATTTGCTTGACGCGACGAACACGCTTACCACTATCGTCAATCAAATCATTGCCGATGAGCAGTTGCAAACGCTCGGTTTTGAAGGCCAGCAGGTGAGTTGGGAAACCGCGCACCGCTGGAAGTCTGAACTCAATGCGAAACTGGTTAGCGCCACGCCGGATGTGCTGCGGCAAATCAAAACGCCAGAGGAGGTGGAGATAATCCGCCTCGCCTGTGGGATTGCCGATCGCGGAGCGGAGCATATTCGCCGCTTTATTCAGGCGGGGATGAGCGAGCGCGAGATAGCCGCTGAACTGGAGTGGTTTATGCGCCAGCAGGGCGCAGAAAAAGCCTCTTTTGACACCATTGTCGCCAGCGGCTGGCGCGGGGCGCTGCCGCACGGCAAAGCCAGCGACAAGATTGTTGCAGCGGGCGAGTTTGTCACTCTCGATTTTGGTGCGCTGTATCAGGGCTACTGCTCTGATATGACGCGCACCTTGCTGGTGAATGGCGAAGGGGTGAGCGCCGAATCTCACCCGCTGTTTGACGTCTATCAGATTGTCCTGCAGGCACAGCTCGCGGCAATCTCTGCAATTCGCCCCGGCGTGCGCTGCCAGCAGATTGACGACGCCGCGCGCCGGGTCATTACCGAGGCTGGATTTGGCGACTATTTCGGTCATAACACTGGTCACGCTATCGGCATTGAAGTCCATGAAGATCCGCGTTTTTCACCGCGGGACACCACGACGCTACAGCCAGGCATGTTGCTGACCGTGGAGCCGGGGATTTATTTGCCAGGGCAAGGGGGCGTGCGCATCGAAGATGTTGTGCTGGTTACCCCGCAAGGCGCAGAAGTGCTCTACGCCATGCCGAAAACAGTGTTGCTCACGGGAGAGGCATAATGGATTTATCGCTATTAAAAGCGTTGAGCGAGGCAGATGCGATCGCCTCCTCGGAACAGGAAGTGCGGCAGATCCTACTGGAAGAAGCGGATCGCCTGCAAAAAGAAGTGCGATTTGATGGTCTGGGATCGGTGCTGATCCGCCTCAATGAATCGACAGGTCCGAAGGT
The DNA here is from genome assembly GCF_948475835.1 of uncultured Escherichia sp. Lineage (NCBI taxonomy): Bacteria > Pseudomonadati > Pseudomonadota > Gammaproteobacteria > Enterobacterales > Enterobacteriaceae > Escherichia > uncultured Escherichia sp. The sequence goes on from NZ_CAOLGM010000035.1 coordinate 22,203, forward strand.
GATGATCTGCGCCCATATGGACGAAGTGGGATTTATGGTGCGCAGCATCTCCCGCGAAGGCGCTATTGACGTGCTGCCGGTTGGCAACGTGCGCATGGCTGCCCGCCAGCTGCAGCCGGTGCGCATCACCACCCGTGAAGAGTGCAAAATTCCAGGCCTGCTTGACGGCGACCGGCAGGGGAATGACGTCAGCGCCATGCGCGTGGACATTGGTGCGCGCTCGTATGACGAAGTGATGCAGGCGGGAATTCGTCCAGGCGATCGCGTCACCTTTGATACAACTTTTCAGGTTCTCCCTCACCAGCGGGTGATGGGGAAAGCCTTTGATGACCGCCTCGGTTGCTATCTGCTGGTGACGTTACTACGTGAGCTGCACGACGCCGAACTGCCTGCGGAGGTGTGGCTGGTGGCAAGTTCCAGCGAAGAGGTGGGATTACGCGGCGGGCAAACTGCCACCCGCGCGGTGTCGCCGGATGTCGCCATTGTGCTTGATACCGCCTGCTGGGCGAAAACTTTGATTATAGCGCGGCTAACCATCGCCAGATTGGTAACGGGCCGATGCTGGTGTTAAGCGACAAGTCGCTGATTGCGCCGCCAAAACTTACCGCCTGGATCGAAACCGTCGCGGCAGAAATTGGCGTGCCGTTGCAGGCGGATATGTTCAGCAACGGCGGCACGGACGGCGGAGCGGTGCATTTAACCGGCACCGGCGTGCCCACGGTGGTGATGGGGCCAGCGACGCGCCACGGACATTGTGCGGCATCGATTGCCGATTGCCGCGACATTTTGCAGATGCAGCAACTTTTATCTGCCCTTATTCAACGTCTTACCCGTGAGACGGTTGTTCAACTGACGGATTTCAGATGATCTCCTGATTAACCCGGAGCGGTTATGTTAACGATTCAATTTCTCTGTCCTTTGCCTAACGGTCTGCATGCTCGTCCGGCGTGGGAACTTAAAGAACAGTGCAGCCAGTGGCAAAGTGAAGTCACCTTTATTAACCATCGCCAGAACGCAAAGGCCGATGCGAAAAGTTCGCTGGCGCTGATTGGCACCGGCACCCTATTTAATGACAGTTGCAGCCTGAACATTAGCGGCAGCGATGAAGAGCAGGCGCGGCGCGTGCTGGAAGAGTACATCCAGGTGCGCTTTATCGACAGCGACAGCGTTCAGCCTACGCAGGCAGAACTGACGGCGCATCCGCTGCCGCGTTCATTAAGCCGCCTTAACCCGGATTTACTGTACGGCAATGTGCTGGCAAGCGGCGTCGGCGTGGGTACGCTGACCCTGTTACAAAGCGACAGCCTCGACAGTTATCGGGCAATCCCCGCCAGTGCGCAAGATTCCACCCGGCTGGAGCACAGCCTGGCAACGCTTGCCGAGCAACTGAACCAGCAATTGCGTGAGCGTGACGGCGAAAGCAAAACTATCCTCAGCGCTCATTTGTCGCTGATTCAGGATGATGAATTTGCAGGCAATATCCGTCGCCTGATGACAGAACAGCATCAGGGACTGGGGGCGGCGATCATCAGCAATATGGAGCAGGTTTGCGCCAAGCTTTCTGCTTCTGCCAGCGATTATCTGCGCGAACGTGTTAGCGACATTCGCGATATTAGCGAACAGTTGCTGCATATCACCTGGCCGGAACTGAAGCCGCGCAACAATCTGGTGCTGGAAAAACCGACCATTCTGGTGGCTGAAGATTTAACCCCAAGCCAGTTTTTGAGCCTTGATTTGAAAAATCTTGCGGGCATGATTCTGGAGAAAACCGGGCGCACCTCGCATACCCTGATTCTGGCCCGCGCCTCGGCGATCCCGGTACTGAGCGGCCTGCCGCTGGATGCGATTGCCCGTTATGCCGGGCAACCGGCGGTGCTTGACGCCCAGTGCGGCGTGCTGGCGATTAACCCGAATGACGCGGTGAGCGGTTATTATCAGGTTGCGCAGACGCTGGCGGATAAACGCCAAAAACAACAGGCGCAGGCTGCCGCGCAGCTGGCCTATTCCCGTGATAACAAGCGTATTGATATCGCGGCGAATATTGGCACCGCTCTGGAAGCACCAGGCGCGTTTGCCAACGGCGCGGAAGGCGTCGGGCTGTTCCGTACCGAAATGCTGTATATGGATCGTGACAGCGCGCCGGACGAGCAGGAGCAATTTGAAGCCTACCAGCAGGTGCTACTGGCAGCGGGCGACAAGCCGATTATCTTCCGCACAATGGACATCGGAGGCGATAAAAGCATTCCTTATCTGAATATTCCCCAGGAAGAGAACCCGTTCCTCGGCTATCGCGCGGTACGTATTTACCCGGAATTTGCTGCCCTGTTCCGCACTCAACTACGGGCGATTTTGCGCGCTGCCAGTTTTGGCAACGCCCAGTTGATGATCCCGATGGTTCACAGCCTCGATCAGATCTTATGGGTGAAGGGCGAGATCCAAAAAGCGATCGTTGAGCTTAAGCGCGATGGCCTGCGTCATGCAGAGACGATTACTCTGGGTATCATGGTGGAAGTGCCGTCGGTGTGTTACATCATCGACCACTTCTGCGATGAGGTCGATTTCTTCAGTATCGGTTCTAACGATATGACCCAGTATCTGTATGCGGTCGATCGTAATAACCCGCGCGTATCGCCGCTGTATAACCCGATTACGCCATCGTTCCTGCGCATGTTGCAGCAGATTGTTACCACTGCGCATCAGCGGGGCAAATGGGTAGGCATTTGCGGTGAACTGGGCGGTGAAAGCCGTTATCTGCCGCTACTGCTTGGGCTGGGCCTGGATGAGCTGAGTATGAGTAGCCCGCGTATTCCGGCGGTGAAAAGCCAGCTTCGTCAACTGGATAGCGAGGCGTGTCGGGAACTGGCGCGTCAGGCATGTGAATGCCGCAGTGCGCAGGAAATTGAAGCGTTACTCACCGCCTTTACGCCGGAAGAAGACGTTCGCCCACTGCTGGCGCTGGAGAATATCTTTGTTGATCAGGATTTTAGCAATAAAGAGCAGGCGATCCAGTTCCTGTGCGGCAACCTCGGCGTTAACGGGCGCACTGAACATCCGTTTGAGCTGGAAGAAGATGTCTGGCAGCGGGAAGAGATTGTTACCACCGGCGTTGGTTTTGGCGTAGCGATCCCGCACACCAAATCTCAGTGGATCCGTCATTCCAGTATCAGCATTGCCCGGCTGGCGAAACCGATTGACTGGCAGTCAGAAATGGGCGAAGTCGAACTGGTGATCATGCTGACGCTGGGTGCTAACGAAGGGATGAATCATGTGAAAGTCTTCTCGCAGCTGGCGCGTAAACTGGTGAATAAAAACTTCCGCCAGTCGTTGTTTGCCGCGCAAGATGCACAAAGTATCCTGACGCTGCTGGAAACAGAATTAACCTTCTGACGTTAGCCCTGAAAACGGGCGCTGTACTCTCCCGGCGTCAGACCAATCTGACGCCGGAAAACGCGACAAAAATAGTCGCTATCCGGAAAACCGCAACGCTGTGCCACTTCATGAATTGACAGATGATATTTCTGCAAAATCATCCTCGCCTTCGCCATTCGCACCCAACGCACATACTCGATAAAACGCATCGTTCCATGCTGAGCAAACAGTTTTGACAGATGATTGGGCGTGATATTAAAAAACTGCGCCACGCTCTCGCGGGTGAGCGGCTGGGCATAATTATCCTGAACCCAGTTACAAATGCTGTGATAGAGAAAATCGCCGCGCGGCTGCGAATTGCCCGGCGGCATATTCACCACGTTACGGCAAAGATGCAGCAAACTTAACACCAGTGGCTGAATGATATTCTGCTCCAGCGGCGAACGGCTAAGATGGGTGAGGGCGGTAAGCATCGCTTCACCTTCACCGCGTTGCAGGCTGGGAAGCTGGATCTGGCGAGCAGGATGCAACAACGACGTGGTGCGGCTATCGTAAAACGATAACCCAAGCCAGGTCGGTGCGAACACCAGGCTTAACAGCATCACCGGTTTGTTGTTGATCGGTAAATTAGCCGCGCGTGCCGGAATAAACAGCATTTCTCCTTCCACCATTCGCTGCTGCTTTGCTTCCAGCAGGTTGCCGTATTCGCCGCGCAGCACGATATCCAGACGGGGAAAATCAATACATAAACTGCCCACCGGTAACGAGGCAGGCTGGCTGGCAAACCAGACGCGCCCCAGTAGTTGCGGGTTAAGCACCAGGCCGCTGAACAGATCGGCGAAAAATTGTTGATCGGCGGGCAAGCCTGGTGCTTTCATGAAAGTTCCCGATTAAAGATGCATTAACTGGCGAAATTCTTTCACTTTGCTGCGGCTGACCGGCACTTCAAAATCCAGATCTTTCAGTCGCAGAATGTAGGTGTTATTAAACCACGGTTCGATTTCGCGTATTTTGTTCAGATTGACACAAAATGAGCGATGGCAGCGGAAAAAATGCGACGGCGGCAGTTTGCTGCAAAATTCGGTAATGTTCATCGGCATTACGTAGGATTCACGCCGCGTATAGACAAAGGTCATTTTCTCGTGCGCTTCGGCGTAATAGATATCGTTAATTGGCGTGACGATTATTCGCTCATCTTTCACCAGATTAATGGTGTCATTCTCACGCGTTACCGTCGCGGCAGGCGTACTGCTGGTCTGCTGTTGTTGCCAGGCCGCTTCCAGTTTTTGCAGCATCCCGGTAATACGTGACTCCTGATACGGTTTGAGAATGTAGTCAAACGCCTCCAGTTCAAACGCTTCTACCGCATGTTCTTTCCACGCGGTGATGAACACAATAAACGGTTTATGGGCGAACTGGCTGATGTTTTGCGCCAGCAACACGCCATCCAGCGACGGAATATTGATATCCAGAAAAATGGCGTCGACGCGGTTATGCTGCAAAAACTTCAACACGTCCAGACCGTCGTCAAAGGTGCCGACAATCTCCATCTGGCTGTGCTCTTTAATTAGCCAGCTCAGTTCCTGTTGTGCCAGGAATTCGTCTTCAACAATGATGACTTTCACAATATCACTCCGGCTCAAAGCAATAACGTAGCCTGTGAGACGACTGGGGTGCGTTGGTTAGGAATGTAAAACGCAATTTCCGTTCCTGGTTCCAGGCGGCGGATATGCAGCCCCTCGCCATACAATAACTTCACGCGATGATGAACATTCAGCAGGCCAATTTTATTGCCCGGCATTTCATTCGCTTCGACCCGCTCAATCACCTTTGGATCGATGCCGTGCCCGGTATCCCGCACCGCAATGCGTACCCGATTGCCGCACTCTGCAACGCTGATGGTGACAACGCCTTTACCTTTGCAAGGCTGAATACCGTGGACAATGGCATTCTCCACCAACGGCTGGATCAGCAGGCTGGGAATGCAGCAATTCACCTCTTCATCAATATCATAGATAACCGTCAGCTTGTCGCCAAAGCGGGCCTGCTCAATGGCAATATAGTCTTTAATTTGATACAGCTCTTTTTTGATATCGATTTGCTCATCGTCTTTTAATTCAATGTTATAGCGCAGATAACGCGACAGATTAAAGATCAGCTGGCGAGCAGTATCCGGATTCAGACGGATTGATGATGAAATAGCGTTCAAAGCGTTAAACAGGAAATGGGGATTAATTTTGCTTTGCAGGGCGCGAAGCTCTGCCTTATTTGCCATTTCACGTAGCTGCTCGGCGCGTGAAACCTCCAGTTGGGTGGAGATGATTTGCGACAGACCGACCGCCATTTCCTGTAATGACGAGGTGATCTGATGCGCGTGGCAGTAGTAAATTTTCAGCGTTCCGGTCACAACGCCTTTCTCCCACAATGGGATCACCAGCATGGAATGAATCTCTGGTGTGCGGTGGGCTTCATCATTGTTTTTAATGATGATTTTTCCGTAATTCATCGCCTGACGGGTAGTCGGGCTAATGAAGTCATCGCCATTCTGATAGTTATGTTCACCCACGCCAACATAGGCCAGCACATGATCGGTATTGGTAATCGCCACCGCATCGGCGTGAATGTCATCGCGAATAATTTCACAAACTTTGCGTAATGACTCGCTATTGACATGGCGAAACAGAGGTAGCGTTTTGTTGGCGATATCCAGCGCCAGCTTGGCCTGCCGCGCGGCGCTGGCCTCTTTTTCGCCCTCAACGCTTTGCACCAGAAGCACAATAAAGCCGATACAGACGCTACCGAGGATCATTGGAATGCCGATTTTAGAGACGATATCGATCCCCAACGCGGTAGTTGGTGCCCAGACAATTACCAGAATCATGGTCAACGTCTCACACAACATGCCGCCGAGAATACCGACGCGCCAGCGCTGTGCTTTGGGGATTTTCAGGTTTATCCAGCCTGATATACAACCCGCCAGAATGCTGGTGATAAAGCAGGGGATCGCCGTCACGCCGCCGATATCAATTAAATACCGGTGAATACCCGCAATCACGCCGGTAATGATGCCTACCCACGGGCCAAACAGAATCCCGCCGGACATCACCGCGATAATACGTACGTTCACCAGCGAGCCTTCTACGGGAACGCCGGACCAGGTGCTGAACAGGGCGAACAGCGAGAAAATGGCGGTAACGGCGAGCAATTCTTTTGGGGAGTGCGCCGACTTGTGCAACAGTTCGCGAAACAGGCGGATACGGATGAGAAAGAACAGGCAGATAAGCATTAACGCTGCCCGATCGAAGACCGCCAGCAGCATGTTGAATATTTCGTGCACGGGTGACTCTGAATAAGGATTAAACCTCTATGATAGGTAACCTGAAGGCTGATGACCAGCAGGCCGTTTTTGAGGAAAAACCATAAATTTAAAAGGGGATTGAAAGATAAATGGTGTATTAGCAATGTATCTCTTGATAATGCACTTCTGGCTGGTAAATTTATTGAAATTATAATGTTAATAAAATTGGTGGTAATTTTCTTGTTAGCGTAGAAAAATTTCCTGTTTTTGAAGTGGAGTTCCTCATTTAAAGCCATTGATAAAAATGTTCTAAAACGCTGGACAGACAGAAATTAATCAGGCTATTTTCAAAACAGCCACCATTGTGGCAGCGTCGCTCGGACGGTCCGGGCGCTAACGTTAATCTGAGGAAATTATGGCTGACACTCGCCCTGAACGTCGCTTTACGCGCATTGATCGTCTCCCGCCCTACGTTTTTAACATCACCGCTGAACTGAAAATGGCTGCGCGTCGGCGCGGCGAAGATATTATCGATTTCAGCATGGGTAACCCGGACGGTGCGACTCCGCCGCATATCGTCGAAAAATTATGTACTGTGGCCCAGCGCCCGGACACGCATGGTTACTCCACTTCACGCGGCATTCCGCGGTTACGTCGCGCCATTTCCCGCTGGTATCAGGATCGCTACGACGTTGAAATCGACCCGGAATCAGAAGCCATCGTCACTATTGGTTCGAAAGAGGGCCTGGCGCATCTGATGCTGGCGACGCTGGATCATGGTGACACGGTGCTGGTGCCGAATCCAAGTTACCCGATCCATATTTATGGCGCGGTGATTGCCGGGGCGCAGGTACGCTCAGTGCCGCTGGTGGAAGGTGTCGATTTCTTCAACGAACTGGAGCGCGCCATTCGTGAAAGTTATCCGAAACCGAAGATGATGATCCTCGGCTTCCCGTCAAACCCAACCGCGCAATGCGTGGAACTGGAGTTCTTCGAAAAAGTAGTGGCGCTGGCGAAACGCTACGATGTGCTGGTGGTCCATGACCTGGCCTATGCCGATATCGTCTACGATGGCTGGAAAGCGCCGTCAATTATGCAGGTACCGGGTGCACGCGATGTGGCAGTCGAGTTCTTTACGCTGTCGAAAAGCTACAACATGGCGGGCTGGCGTATCGGCTTTATGGTCGGCAACAAAACGCTGGTCAGTGCCCTGGCGCGAATCAAAAGCTATCACGATTACGGCACTTTTACGCCGTTGCAGGTGGCGGCGATTGCGGCACTCGAGGGCGATCAACAGTGCGTGCGCGACATTGCCGAACAGTACAAACGCCGCCGTGATGTATTGGTTAAAGGGCTGCATGAAGCGGGCTGGATGGTCGAAATGCCGAAGGCTTCGATGTATGTCTGGGCGAAAATCCCGGAACCATATGCGGCCATGGGATCGCTGGAATTTGCCAAGAAGCTCCTTAACGAAGCGAAGGTTTGTGTCTCGCCGGGGATTGGCTTTGGCGACTATGGTGATACGCATGTTCGCTTTGCACTGATTGAAAACCGCGACCGTATTCGTCAGGCCATCAGAGGGATTAAAGCGATGTTCCGTGCCGACGGTTTACTACCCGCCAGCAGCAAACATATTCACGAAAACGCGGAATAAACACCGTCGTCAGAAATGCAAACAGGAGCCTGATGGCTCCTGTTTTTCATTGCACAGTTTGCTTTTAGATCATCAGGGCAAAAGTACCGGCCCAAACGATGACCATAAAAGAAATGCCCATAAAGAAATATTTCACTTTACATCTCTCCGCGTAATTACTGTTACGCCTGAATGACTTCATTACACCTGATACAGTGAGTTGACACCGGGCAAAGCGACCTTAAAAGCCCTGTATTTTACCGTGGGCATCACCCCAGAATTCTGAGCTAAACTGCTCGAGACGGCGCTAATGTACGCCTAAAACTGAAACGAGACAAGAGACATTTTCTTATTTACTTTTAGTAACTTACAAGTGTCTCATATCGGCGACAGTTTAATTTCTGACGGTAATAATTAGATATTCAGCGAAGGAAAAAACCTTAAGAAAAAAGCCATAAAAACCATGAGGTTATTATGGCCGATTTGAGGAGGGAAAGAGTAAGAGCAGTTTGTTAAATGTACAACGACGATTCTCCCACCGGGCGCGTTTTAAAGCGACGGTGGATCCAGAGGTACTGCTCCGGTGCGCGCATGATCTCTTTCTCGATAATCTTGTTCATATAGGCAGCGGCTTGATTTTCATCTGTCGGGTAGCCTTCCATCTCTGGGGTGATGAACAAACGATATCCGCTGTAATCCGCTTTTCTTACCATCGTTACGGTCAACATGGCTGCGCCAGAGAGACGGGAGAGAACATAGGTGCCATTGGTTGTGGCGACATTTTCCACCGCAAAGAACGGCGCGAAGGAGCTGCCTTTACGACCATAATCCTGATCGGGAGCAAACCATACCGCTTCACCTTTCTTCAGTGCACCGACAATGCCGCGCAGATTATTTCTGCCGATCATCGCTTTGTTAGAGCGCATGCGCCCACGGGTCTGCACCCATTCCATCAGCTGATTATTATGTGGACGATAGGTAGCCATCATTGGTTGGCACAGTCCCATCACGCGGCCGCCCAGTTCCAGCGACATAAAATGGACGCCGACAACCATTACGCCGCGATTTTGCATTTGTGCGCGTTTAAGGTTATCCAACCCTTCAACATCAAACCATTTACGTACGCGACTGTCGGGCCAGAACCATGCCATGCCGGTTTCTACCAGCGCCATGCCGAGTGAACGAAAGTTTTCGGCAATCATCTTCTCGCGTTCTTCCGCAGAATGCTGCGGGAAACAAAGTTCCAGGTTTTTACGGGCGATAGATTCACGACGTTTCAGGAATGGTCGCGCCATTGCGCCAATGCGCGTGCCGAGAAAGCAGAGAACAGGATAAGGAAGCTGTACCCAAAGCCAGAGTACACCAAGCCCAAACCATGTGAGCCAGTAGCGAGGATGTAGAAACTCGCGGGAAAATTTGCATTGTGGAAACATAGTTACCTTCTGTAGATACGAATTGTTGTATCGCAGAAGATTCCATGTCGACAGCGGTACACTCAATTGGTTGGGCCATCATGTACGACAATGGTTCCTGTAAAGAGTGTAAAGACTAGTCAGGACATAACCACGAGGAGCATGAATGCGGTATCTGTACTTTATCACTCGCTGACTGCTTTCAGCTACTGATTATTAATCGTGCAAAGTAAATATTTTTCCGTACACAACAGTCTTGCATTTAACATGCTGTTTTCATTGATGCTTAGCAAAAATTGCCAGAGGTTAAGGATTGTCTTACTATTAAAGTGACTGAAGTTACAGGTTTTTTAGCGCGGCAGGAGGTTGAGCTATGATTTATTTATGGATGTTTCTCGCCCTGTGTATTGTCTGCGTAAGCGGCTACATCGGTCAGGTACTGAACGTGGTATCGGCGGTCTCTTCTTTCTTCGGCATGGTGATCCTCGCTGCACTCATTTATTACTTCACCATGTGGTTAACTGGCGGTAATGAACTAGTGACGGGGATATTTATGTTTCTTGCCCCGGCTTGTGGCTTGATGATTCGCTTTATGGTGGGGTATGGCAGGCGATAGTGGGTCAGGATGGCTCATTTGGGCAGGTGTTCACATCAGCATCAGACATGATTGTTCACCTGCCATGTGACAGACGCTATCGCACAGGATGAATAAGATAATTCGCCTTTGTCGGATAAGTAGGCGTGATTTCTTCTGTGAGGTTTAATGGTGGCGCATCTTCTCTCATCTTAAACAAAATCGCCTGTGATGGCTGAAGTTTTGTAGAGTGTGTGGTCGTCATCGCTGATGTTTTTTCAGTCTCTTTATAGCTCCTCTCACTTACACCACCAGAAATGGAAAATGCAAAAACATTGCATGCCATAATAGAGACCAATAAAAATAAGCTGAAAAGTATTAAGTTTACTTTCATAGAAAGTTATCCTGAAAATGGTTCACTGAGAACCTACGATGTTATGGCTGTATTTACATATAATTAATCAATATTTACATCGATATAATAAATGACATCTCTTTGTGGTACATAAGAATAGTTCTCTGCGACAGGAAGCAGATTCCTACAATTGTAAGACTAAAATACTTCTTGCGATAATAACTACAACTGTAAGATAACCCTTTCAAAATGACCGTTGCTCTCTGATTTCTCATTTCATGCTCACCCAATATGATGGCGGCGTTTTCTAAAACTGTTAAAGAATGAGGTAAGTATGAAACGTTTAATTATGGCTACGATGGTCACAGCAATTCTGGCATCTTCAACTGTATGGGCTGCTGATAATGCACCGGTAGCGGCACAACAGCAAACTCAGCAAGTTCAGCAAACCCAGAAAACGGCAGCAGCAGAGCGTATCTCTGAACAAGGTTTATATGCGATGCGTGACGTGCAGGTAGCGCGCCTGGCTCTGTTTCATGGCGATCCAGAAAAGGCAAAAGAACTGACCAATGAAGCTTCCGCTTTGCTGTCAGATGACAGTACCGAATGGGCAAAGTTCGCTAAGCCAGGTAAAAAGACCAATCTCAATGATGACCAATATATTGTCATTAATGCATCTGTCGGAATTTCTGAGAGTTATGTAGCAACTCCCGAAAAAGAAGCCGCGATAAAAATTGCCAATGAAAAAATGGCGAAAGGGGATAAAAAGGGCGCAATGGAAGAACTTCGCCTGGCCGGTGTTGGCGTAATGGAAAACCAATATCTGATGCCGCTTAAACAGACTCGTAATGCACTTGCTGATGCGCAGAAACTGCTTGATAAAAAGCAATACTACGAGGCAAACCTGGCGCTTAAAGGTGCGGAAGATGGAATCATCGTCGACAGCGAAGCACTGTTTGTGAACTAATGCTGACAGGCAGTATATTGAGGTAAAGGATTTAACTCCCTCCAGCCGACAATTTTTTATGACCACAATACGACAGGTTGTGGTCATAAAATTATTTGGCGCTCGCGATTCTATAAACACGCATTTTATCTTCCTCAAAGTAAATCCCAATAATCCCGTGTCATCACAAATCATTTATTATGTTATGTTTTATGGTACGCTTTAAAAAGCGTAATCATACCCTTACTTGTAAATCACCGGCGCTTCTTACAGTTGTAAGAATAACATCACAAATGTCGCGACTCTCTCTGATTACCACGAATCAATATTTATCATATTCTTCTTTTCGTCCTCACTACTTACCATGCAGAAAGGAATTGGAAGTGGCGATGAAATGATTTTCAGCACTTGATACAGGATTTTAAAAATATCGAGTGCAGCTACGACGATATTTTGCGGGTTATTTATAGAAGATATTACGCCTTAAATAAACGCTAAATTAACACATATTTAATTAACTAATAGGTATTGCTATGTCAACTCCACTTCAAGGAATTAAAGTTCTCGATTTCACCGGTGTGCAATCTGGCCCATCTTGTACTCAAATGCTGGCCTGGTTTGGCGCTGACGTTATTAAAATTGAACGTCCCGGCGTTGGTGACGTAACGCGTCACCAGCTGCGAGATATTCCTGATATCGATGCGCTTTACTTCACCATGCTTAACAGTAACAAACGTTCTATTGAGTTAAATACCAAAACAGCGGAAGGCAAAGAGGTAATGGAAAAGCTGATCCGCGAAGCTGATATCTTAGTCGAGAACTTTCATCCAGGGGCCATTGATCACATGGGCTTCACCTGGGAGCATATTCAAGAAATCAATCCACGTCTGATTTTTGGCTCGATCAAAGGGTTTGATGAGTGTTCGCCTTATGTGAATGTAAAAGCCTATGAAAACGTTGCTCAGGCAGCGGGTGGCGCGGCATCCACTACGGGTTTTTGGGATGGTCCGCCGCTGGTAAGCGCTGCAGCGTTGGGTGACAGCAACACCGGAATGCATTTGCTGATCGGTTTACTTGCTGCTTTGCTGCATCGCGAAAAAACGGGGCGTGGGCAACGAGTCACCATGTCAATGCAGGATGCCGTATTGAACCTTTGCCGCGTGAAATTACGTGACCAGCAGCGTCTCGATAAATTGGGTTATCTGGAAGAATACCCGCAGTATCCGAATGGTACATTTGGTGATGCAGTTCCCCGCGGTGGTAATGCAGGTGGTGGCGGTCAGCCTGGCTGGATCCTGAAATGTAAAGGCTGGGAAACCGATCCTAACGCCTATATTTATTTCACTATTCAGGAGCAAAACTGGGAAAACACCTGTAAAGCCATCGGCAAACCAGAATGGATTACCGATCCGGCATACAGTACAGCCCATGCACGACAGCCACATATTTTCGATATTTTTGCTGAAATCGAAAAATACACTGTCACTATTGATAAACATGAAGCGGTGGCCTATTTGACTCAGTTTGATATTCCTTGTGCACCGGTTTTAAGTATGAAAGAAATTTCACTTGATCCCTCTTTGCGCCAAAGTGGCAGTGTTGTTGAAGTGGAACAACCGTTGCGTGGAAAATATCTGACCGTTGGTTGTCCAATGAAATTCTCTGCCTTTACGCCGGATATTAAAGCTGCGCCGCTATTAGGTGAACATACCGCTGCTGTATTGCAGGAGCTGGGTTATAGCGACGATGAAATTGCTGCAATGAAGCAAAACCACGCCATCTGATATTAACGGGGGCTTCTGGCTCCCAATTTATAAAAATTTCGAGGTTATTAATCATGTCAGATCAACTTCAAATGACAGATGGTATGCATATCATCGTTGAAGCATTAAAACAGAATAATATTGACACTATTTATGGTGTTGTAGGTATTCCTGTGACGGATATGGCACGCCATGCCCAGGCGGAAGGCATTCGTTATATTGGTTTTCGTCATGAGCAGTCGGCAGGCTATGCCGCTGCGGCAAGCGGTTTTCTTACCCAAAAACCGGGGATCTGCCTGACAGTTTCTGCGCCAGGATTCCTCAATGGTTTGACCGCATTGGCCAACGCAACGGTAAATGGTTTTCCGATGATCATGATTAGCGGCTCCAGCGACCGCGCGATCGTCGACCTACAGCAAGGTGATTATGAAGAGCTGGACCAAATGAATGCGGCAAAACCGTATGCCAAAGCAGCATTTCGCGTTAATCAGCCGCAGGATCTTGGCATTGCATTGGCACGCGCTATCCGGGTCTCTGTATCGGGTCGCCCTGGCGGAGTTTATCTTGATTTGCCAGCAAATGTCCTGGCCGCGACGATGGAAAAAGACGAAGCGTTAACCACGATTGTTAAAGTTGAAAATCCGTCGCCAGCATTATTGCCATGCCCGAAGTCAGTCACTAGCGCAATTTCGCTTTTAGCAAAAGCTGAACGGCCATTAATTATCCTTGGCAAAGGCGCGGCGTATTCACAAGCTGATGAACAGCTTCGTGAATTTATTGAAAGTGCTCAGATTCCATTCCTGCCAATGTCTATGGCGAAAGGGATCCTTGAAGATACGCATCCACTTTCTGCGGCAGCTGCGCGTTCGTTTGCCCTGGCAAATGCTGACGTTGTCATGCTTGTTGGTGCACGACTGAATTGGTTATTGGCACACGGTAAAAAAGGATGGGCGGCAGATACACAGTTTATTCAACTGGATATTGAACCGCAGGAAATTGACAGCAACCGCCCCATTGCTGTGCCAGTCGTTGGTGATATTGCATCCAGTATGCAAGGTATGCTGGCAGAACTGAAACAAAACACATTTACGACTCCACTGGTATGGCGCGATATTTTAAATATCCACAAGCAGCAAAATGCACAAAAAATGCATGAAAAATTAAGTACAGATACTCAACCATTAAATTACTTTAATGCATTAAGTGCTGTGCGCGACGTATTGCGCGAGAACCAGGATATTTATTTAGTTAATGAAGGTGCAAATACCCTGGATAATGCACGAAATATTATTGATATGTATAAACCACGTCGTCGTCTGGATTGTGGTACCTGGGGTGTCATGGGCATCGGTATGGGCTATGCCATCGGTGCTAGCGTGACTTCTGGTTCTCCGGTTGTCGCCATTGAAGGTGATAGTGCTTTTGGTTTCAGTGGGATGGAAATTGAAACGATTTGTCGATATAACCTGCCGGTGACGATCGTTATTTTTAATAATGGCGGCATCTACAGAGGAGACGGTGTTGATC
>NZ_CAOLGM010000036.1:0-5265 GCF_948475835.1 uncultured Escherichia sp.
TCTTTATATAATTTGGGGGTAGGGTGTTCTTTATGTAAAAAATAGTGTCACCTAAATTTGCGTCAGTGAAATTTATATTAAGTAGATCTTCGAAATAAAACCTTGACAAGGTTAGAACGAACCCGGACAGGTTCTGTCCTGTCATATTGAAATCAATAAAGTTGGTTCCGGCAAAGACTTTCATCCTGTTTTTATTTTCACTGTGCTCAATATATAACTTCGTCATTTTTTGATACAGGCTTTGAATATCTTTTATATTAGTTGGTAAGTCAGCTCGTTGTTCAGCAATAAAATTAGTATCTGAAAACATGGTTTGGACACTGAATGTTATGGGTATTCCCTCTTCTACGCTAATTTTAGTTATGATTGCCTTGTCGGGTTTAGGATTAGCGACAACAATGATTCGACATTCAGCACTTTTGTTTTTTTCATATCTAATGTTATTAATCTGATTAAGTATTGATTGTGTCTGTTGCGTAAGTTGTGTCGAACTTATCGTTTCAATGTTAGTAATAAGACTTACAAGTTGAGCCACAACTTTTGAGTAGTCTGCATTTGTATATGTAGTGTTCGTGTGGCACGCATTAATTTGTTGAAGTTGGTGTTGCGCTAAATCATATTGATCAGAGATATATCCTTCTCCAGAGAATGTGGAATTAATGGGTTGTTGTTCTTCCCAATTATCGCAAGGCCACTTCGGTGTGTCTGGCGTTTTAGCATTATCGGTATTTGTTGTGCAGTTATAAATATCGCCGTGATATGTATTTATTATACCTGGGGTAAAGTCAATTGACATAAAATTCCTTATTCATCATTTGTTTTATGCTAAGATGTTTAAATTGGATAATTAGAACAGGAATGGATTTTCTTCTACACACAATAAATATAATGCGTTATATCTTCCTGATATAATTACCTTTAAATTCCCTTTCATTTCCACCCGGTAATATTTGTGTATAAAAAAGGCAGTGATAGTATCGTAAAGGAAAACGTTAACAACTATCAAAAAGCGCTCATTTTAAAAAGTTATTTTGTTCTCCGATAGTGTGTGAAGTAATATTTTTGTGATGTTTTAGATGTGTAATAATGAACCAGGTTAAAGTGTATTTAAAAATGTGTTGTATTAGCGACTGAAATCTGCCTTTTAAAAAGGAGGAGGGTACTGAGACAAAGAGTCATTGCTTCTCCGATAAAATGTCAGAGAAGCATGATTACGTGGTTATTGTCTGTTGATGACTTGTTGACCGAGCCGTCATCATTCTCAATGCATTAGTTAAATCATTTGTGATTTTTAAGGATTATCCTGTCTATGATTTTCTACTTAGAAGGATATGGCACTAACTATGCATCTTATAGTTTACTGCTGGCATCTATTTAAAATAGCAATTGAGTCAAATAGCCCATCAAGATAGCCATACCTAATATAACCGTCAGGAATGCAGCTATCATCGGCATTCTGAACATTGATTTAAGTAATATCACTTCCGTCAGGCTTGCGCCGGCACTGCCGATGATTAATGCCATTAATGCTCCCAGACCCATTCCTTTTGTCATCAGAACAGATGCCAGAGGGATAACCGCCTCAGCCCGGATATACAGCGGAATACCGACAACGGCGCTTAATGGGATGGCGAAGGGATTATCTGCTCCTGCATGAGCGGCAATCCACGCTGAGGGAATAAAGCCATAAATAAAAGAGCCTATTAATACCCCTAACAAAAGATATGGCAGTACATCTTTAAACTGTTGCAACGCATCTTTGGTGGCTAGTTTTATGGGATTAATACTTGCCACTGCTTTGGTATTGCAACAGTTAACGACGGGTTTCTCAATGGCTTTAGCCGTTGGACTACAGCAACTCACTTCTATTGGCGTATATGTCGTCCCCGGCAAAGTTTTTGCCGACGCTTTGGCTGGAGCACAACAATTTGCTGATGAGCTTTTACTGGCAATGATATGACGTTCAAACCCCAGAGAATCCAGGATAATACTGGCAAGAACGGAGACGCCGGTGGCGATAATCGCGTACAACAAGGTGACTTTCCAACCAAAGGTCACCCACATTAGTCCGACGATAATGGGATTAAGTAATGGTGAAACAAATAAAAAAGTGAGAGTCGGACCAAACCCGGCTTTCGCTGACAACAATCCACGTAGCATGGGTATTGTCGAGCAACTACAGAACGGGGTAACGGCTCCCAACAGAGCAGCCAGGAGATAGCCTCTCCCTTTTCTGGCCCCCATCATCTGCTGGATTTTATGGTCTGGCACCTTTTGTCTTATCAGGCTGACACCGGCACTAATCACTATAAACAGCAACGAAAGCTCGACGGCGAGAAACACAAACATCTCTGCGGCATCTTGCAGCATCGCAAGCCAACTACTCATACGTAACCTCATTGGATAAATCTATATTTCCAGAATAATCGAAATGAAATTCAGATCAAGATATTTCTGGTATTATCGAAATATCAACCAGACAGAGGGGTGTCATATGCAGTTGGAAGAAGTCGCTAAAGCGCTGAAAGAGCTAGGTCACCCGACCCGTTTGTTCATATTTAAACATCTTGTCAAAGCCGGGGAACAAGGGTTGCCGGTCGGTGAGTTGCAAAAGCAGCTTGGGATACCTGGCTCCACACTCAGCCACCATATATCAGCACTGGTATCGGTAGGACTGGTCAAACAAAACCGTGAGAGTCGGACGCTGATGTGTGTTTCGCAATACGCAATGCTGGAAGCGATAATTGAATTCTTACGCGAGGAGTGCTGCGTAAATAGCAAAATTGCCTGATGCGCTACGCTCTACATATTTCATGCCATATATTGAATTTGCACGGTTTTGTAGGTCGGATAAGACGCGTTAGCGTCGCATCCGACATAAACAAAGCGCACTTTACCAACTATGGGCAGTGGATATCGCCGCTTTATTTCAACCGCTTACCCGCTTCATCAACCACTTTCTCGCCATCTTCCTTGGAGAATGCGCCTTTTTGCGCATCTGGCAGAATTTCCAGCACCACTTCTGAAGGGCGGCACAGGCGAGTTCCCAGCGGCGTCACCACAATCGGGCGATTAATCAGAATCGGGTGCTGAAGCATAAAGTCGATTAACCGATCGTCAGTAAATTTATCTTCTGCAAGGCCCAGTTCCTCATACGGCTCGACGTTTTTACGCAACAGCGCGCGTACGGAAATCCCCATATCGGCAATGAGTTTGACCAGCTCATCGCGCGTTGGCGGTGTTTCCAGATAATAGATAATGGTCGGTTCTGTGCCGCTGTTGCGGATCATCTCCAGCGTATTACGCGACGTGCCGCAGGCCGGGTTGTGATAAATGGTAATGTTGCTCATATCAGTATCTCATTACAAAGTGAAAGAGAGACGTAGCGCCAGCGCAGCCAGCGTCACAAACAGCACAGGCAGGGTCATGATAATCCCTGTACGGAAGTAATATCCCCAGCTGATAGTCATATTCTTCTGCGAAAGTACGTGCAGCCAGAGTAGCGTAGCCAGGCTACCAATTGGGGTAATTTTCGGTCCCAAATCGCAGCCAATCACATTGGCATAAACCATCGCTTCTTTGATAACGCCAGATGCCGTGCTGCCATCAATGGACAACGCGCCAACCAGTACCGTCGGCATATTGTTCATAATAGAAGAGAGGAAGGCGGTGAGGAATCCGGTGCCGAGCGTCGCGGCCCACAGGCCGTTATCCGCCAGCACGTTGAGTACGCCAGAAAGATATTCCGTTAATCCGGCATTGCGCAGGCCATAAACCACCAGATACATGCCGAGCGAGAAGATGACAATCTGCCAGGGGGCACCGCGCAGGACTTTACCCGTATTAATCGCATGACCGCGTTTAGCGACGACAAATAATATCAGCGCGCCCACAGCTGCAATGGCGCTCACCGGAATGCCGAGCGGTTCCAGGACGAAAAATCCCACCAGCAGAAGCAGTAAAACAACCCAGCCAGCTTTGAACGTAGCAGGATCTTTGATCGCTTCTGCGGGAGATTTCAGCAGCGCCATATCGTAGTTCTGCGGAATATCTTTGCGAAAATAGAGATGTAACATCACCAGCGTGGCAACAATCGCGGCGATATCCACCGGCACCATCACCGAGGCGTATTCGCGAAAGCCGAGGCCAAAGAAATCAGCGGAAACGATATTCACCAGGTTGGAGACAATAAGCGGCAGGCTGGCGGTATCGGCAATGAATCCGGCCGCCATCACGAACGCCAGCGTAGTGCCTTTACTGAACCCTAAAGCCAGCAGCATGGCGATGACAATCGGTGTCAAAATAAGCGCCGCGCCATCATTGGCAAACAGGGCGGCAACGGCAGCACCGAGCAGGACAATCCAGGTAAACAGCAAGCGACCACGACCATTACCCCAGCGTGAGACGTGCAGCGCCGCCCATTCAAAAAAGCCGGACTCATCCAGCAGCAGGCTGATGATAATGACGGCGATAAACGCAGCCGTCGCGTTCCAGACGATATTCCACACCACCGGAATATCACCCGGATGGACCACGCCCGTAACTAACGCCAGTACTGCGCCGAGCGTTGCACTCCAGCCGATGCCTAAACCTTTCGGCTGCCAGATAACCAATACGATGGTCAGGACAAAGATAGCGCCTGCCAGTAACATAATGCCTCCCGGATAAAACACATCTGAAAATTCATATGTGTTTAGCTAAATTTTTAACTGCAAATGTTCTTACTGTCCCCGGAACAGTTTTGTCGAGCCAGGTTGCGGACAATCGCCTGAACCTTTTCCTGTTCACATCGCCAGGCCTCATCAATAATTTTCGCCGCCCATGCTGGAATATGCGGTGATAAGCGGTAATGAACCCACTTACCTTGCTTGCGGTCCAGCAATAGCCCGCTTTCACGCAGCAATGCCAGGTGGCGGGAGATCTTGGGCTGCGACTGGTCGAGAGCAGTGCAGAGATCGCAGACGCATAACTCTCCCAGTTCGCTGAGCAGTAAAACGATGCCCAGACGGGTTTCATCAGCAAGAATTTTGAACAATTGGATGGGTAACAGAAATGACATATTGCGCTCCTGATTGTTGCAGGTAGTGTCTCTCTTCGAAGCGGATAAGTCAAAAACATATATGACTTAACGAATGTGTAAGTGCAGAGGAAGGTAATAGGTGTGAATTTTGAGTTGGCTATTCATTTGAAAAGAGGTCTGAATCAGGACGTAAAAAAACCGACTTTGCGTCGGTTTTTTACTTTCCAGCCCTGAGTTGGTGGCTC
>NZ_CAOLGM010000036.1:5362-36886 GCF_948475835.1 uncultured Escherichia sp.
CGTAAAAAAACCGACTTTGCGTCGGTTTTTTACTTTCCAGCCCTGAGTTGGTGGCACTGGCTGGAGTGAGAATGCCATTATCTAACGCATCAATGCTAATACCATACTGAAACTATTGCAAGGACATGCTGGTTTTATAACCTGAATGTACTGTATGATTATCCAGTTAGCTCTGAGGCATTTTCACTCTGGTAATGCGCATAAACGCTTTCAAAGTCCTGGTCAGAAGTACGGGTGGTGCCGTTAACTGATGCTCTGGCCGGAGTGAGAATGCCATTATCTAACAATAGGGCATGCGCCGTGACAGGCAGTGGATGAGTAAGCGGATGCATTCTCACTCCATCGCATGGAGAAAACGGGTGATTGATAAAGCAATCATCGTTCTTGGGGCGTTAATTGCGCTGCTGGAACTGATCCGCTTTCTGCTTCAGCTTCTGAACTGATAGCGGAAACGTAATTAAGGGCTAAGAGCACACTACTCTTAGCCCTTTAACATTTAACGCATTGTCACGAACTCTTCTGCCGCCGTTGGGTGAATGGCGACGGTATTGTCGAAGTCTTTTTTGGTTGCACCCATCTTCAGCGCCACCGCGAAGCCCTGCAACATTTCGTCCATACCAAAGCCAATGCCGTGAATACCGACAATCTTCTCTTCCGATCCAACGCACACCAGCTTCATGCGGCACGGCTGGCGGTGAGTGGTGACGGCGGTATACATCGCGGTGAAAGAGGATTTATACACTTTCACCTGATCGTCGCCATACTGCTCGCGCGCCTGCGGTTCCGTTAAACCAACAGTACCAATCGGCGGATGGCTGAAGACCACGGTCGGAATGTTGCTGTAATCCAGATGCTCATCCGGCTTGTTATTAAACAGGCGTTCAGAGAGACGGCGACCCGCTGCAACTGCCACCGGTGTCAGCTCCACTGCACCCGTGTTATCGCCCACCGCGTAAATACCTTCAATATTGGTGTTTTGATATTTATCGACGACGATATAGCCTTTTTCGTTAGTTTTAACGCCAGCGGCTTCCAGGTTGATGTTGTCATTGGCAGGCTCGCGACCAATCGCCCAAATCAGGCAATCCACCGTTTCACTGCGACCATCTTCCAGCTCCAGCGTCAGGCTACCATCGGCATTTTTCACTACCGCTTTCGGGATGGCGTTGGTGTGCAGCTGCGGGCCTTCGGCGTTCATCACTTCGACCAGCGTTTCGGAAATCATCGGGTCGAAGCTGCGCAGCGGCGCATGTTTACGCACAAACAGATGCGTTTTCGCGCCGAGGCCGTTAATCACGCCCGCCAGCTCAACGGCGATGTAACCCGCGCCAACAACCGCCACGCGCTCTGGCAAAGCAGGAAGGGCGAAGAAGCCATCAGAATCAATACCGTATTCCACGCCCGGAATATCCGGGTGGCTCGGACGACCGCCTGTGGCGATCAGAATATGATCGGCCGTGATGGTTTCGCCGTTTACCTCCAGCGTTTTGGCATCAACGAAGCGGGCAAAGCCTTTGATTACATCAACGTTATTTTTACCGAGCACGTTTTCATAGGAAGTATGAATACGGTCGATATAGGCGGTACGGCTGGCGATCAACGTTTCCCAGTTGAATTTATTGATAGTGGTATCAAAACCATAATCCGGGCCGTACATATGGATCGCTTCACGGATTTGCGCCGCGTGCCACATCACTTTTTTCGGCACACAGCCAACATTTACGCAGGTGCCGCCCAGCTCTTTGGCTTCAATCAGCGCACATTTCTGGCCGTACATAGCCGCGCGGTTGATGGAGGCGATACCGCCGCTGCCGCCGCCGATGGCGATGTAATCATAGTGTTTAGTCATGACAAAGTGTCCTTATCGTTGATTACCGCGATTGTAGCGCGAGACGTAATAGGTGCCAGCAATGGCTGCAATTACTCCGGCACGATCCAGCTTACGGTGGCGTGCCCGGTGCCTGCCGGAACCAGTTTTCTGTGCAGCCACGGCAGCACGTTATTCATCTGCTGTTCCAGTTTCCACGGCGGGTTAATCACAATCATGCCGGAAGCGGTCATGCCACGGCGATCGCTGTCTGGCAGTACCGCCAGTTCAATTTGCAGAATTTTGCGAATACCGGTCGCTTCCAGATCGTGGATCATGCGCTTAATTTGCTGACGCAGCACCACCGGATACCACAGTGCGTAAGTACCAGTGGCGAAACGTTTGTAACCTTCTGCTATCCCGCTGACCACCGCCTGATAGTCGGTTTTCATTTCATACGGCGGGTCGATAAGGATTAAACCACGGCGGGAAACCGGCGGCAGTTTGGCCTTAAGCTGCTGGAAACCATCGGCTTTTTCGACGCGCGCACGGCTGTCTTTCTGAAATTCAGAACGCAGCAACGGGTAATCGCTCGGGTGCAGTTCGGTCAGTTGCAGGCTGTCTTGTTCGCGCAGTAGCTGGCGAGCAATCAATGGCGAACCGGGGTAGTAACGCAACTGACCGCTACGGTTGAAGTGTTTTACCACATTGATGTACGCCTCCAGTTCTGCGGGCAAATCGTCCTGCTGCCAGATACGGGCGATGCCTTCGAGATATTCGCCGGTACGCTCGGCATGTTCGCTGCCTAACTGATAACGCCCGGCCCCTGCGTGGGTGTCGAGATAGAGAAACGGTTTATCTTTCTCTTTCAGCGACTCGATGATCAGGCTCTGAACGGTATGTTTAAGGACGTCGGCGTGGTTGCCAGCGTGAAAGCTGTGGCGATAACTGAGCATGGGTAAAGGTGTTCCGGTAAGTAAAAATCGGCCCGTATTCGGGGCGCACAAAAGCGTATCAGGACAGTATACCGAAAAGAGGCCGCCGCCGCGAAAGCGTAACGTTTCTCATTGAAATTCACTACACTTAACCCCATGCTACACACATTATGTAAAGCGCCTGTTGAGCGCTTCCTTAACCTCTTTAACCAGGACTGCGCGAATGACGAATCCGTTACTGACTCCCTTTGAATTGCCTCCGTTTTCTAAAATTCTCCCGGAACATGTCGTTCCAGCCGTGACTAAGGCGCTGAACGACTGCCGCGAAAATGTGGAGCGCGTAGTAGCGCAAGGAGCACCGTACACCTGGGAAAATCTCTGCCAGCCGTTGGCGGAAGTGGACGATGTGCTGGGGCGTATCTTCTCCCCGGTCAGCCACCTGAACTCGGTGAAAAATAGCCCGGAACTGCGTGAAGCGTACGAACAAACCCTGCCGCTGCTGTCGGAATACAGCACCTGGGTAGGGCAACATGAAGGGCTGTATAAAGCGTATCGCGACCTGCGCGATGGCGATCATTACGCCACGCTGAACACGGCTCAGAAAAAAGCGGTTGATAACGCACTGCGCGACTTCGAACTCTCTGGCATCGGTCTGCCAATAGAGAAACAACAACGCTACGGTGAGATTGCCACTCGTCTTTCCGAGCTGGGCAACCAGTACAGCAACAACGTCCTCGATGCGACGATGGGCTGGACCAAACTCGTTACCGACGAAGCGGAGCTGGCGGGGATGCCTGAAAGCGCGCTGGCTGCGGCAAAAGCCCAGGCCGAAGCGAAAGAGCTGGAAGGCTACCTGCTGACGCTGGATATCCCAAGCTACCTGCCGGTAATGACCTACTGCGACAACCAGGCCTTGCGTGAAGAGATGTATCGCGCTTACAGCACCCGCGCCTCCGATCAAGGCCCGAACGCCGGTAAATGGGATAACAGCAAGGTGATGGAAGAGATCCTCGCTCTGCGTCACGAACTGGCGCAACTGCTGGGCTTTGAAAACTACGCCTTTAAATCCCTTGCCACTAAAATGGCAGAAAACCCGCAGCAGGTGCTGGATTTCTTAACCGATCTGGCAAAACGCGCGCGTCCGCAAGGCGAAAAAGAGCTGGCACAACTGCGCGCCTTTGCCAAAGCCGAATTTGGCGTCGATGAGTTGCAGCCGTGGGATATCGCGTACTACAGCGAAAAACAAAAACAGCACCTCTACAGCATCAGTGACGAACAGCTGCGTCCGTACTTCCCGGAAAACAAAGCGGTTAACGGTTTGTTTGAAGTGGTGAAACGTATTTACGGCATCACCGCTAAAGAGCGTAAAGATGTTGATGTCTGGCACCCGGATGTACGTTTCTTCGAACTGTATGACGAGAACAACGAACTGCGCGGTAGCTTCTACCTCGACCTGTATGCCCGTGAAAACAAGCGCGGCGGGGCGTGGATGGATGACTGCGTAGGCCAGATGCGCAAAGCTGACGGTTCTCTGCAAAAACCGGTCGCGTATCTGACCTGTAACTTTAACCGCCCGGTAAATGGTAAACCGGCGCTGTTTACCCATGACGAAGTGATCACCCTGTTCCACGAGTTCGGTCATGGTCTGCATCATATGCTGACCCGCATCGAAACCGCCGGTGTATCCGGGATCAGTGGGGTGCCGTGGGATGCGGTCGAACTGCCGAGTCAGTTTATGGAAAACTGGTGCTGGGAGCCTGAGGCGCTGGCGTTTATCTCTGGTCACTACGAAACCGGCGAACCGCTGCCGAAAGAGTTGCTGGATAAAATGCTGGCGGCGAAGAACTACCAGGCGGCGCTGTTTATTCTGCGCCAGCTGGAGTTCGGCCTGTTCGATTTCCGCCTCCATGCCGAGTTCCGCCCGGATCAGGGAGCGAAAATCCTCGAAACTCTGGCAGAAATCAAGAAACTGGTTGCCGTAGTACCGTCTCCATCCTGGGGCCGTTTCCCGCACGCTTTCAGCCATATTTTCGCCGGTGGTTATGCCGCAGGTTACTACAGCTACCTGTGGGCTGACGTACTGGCGGCAGATGCTTTCTCGCGCTTTGAGGAAGAGGGCATTTTCAACCGTGAAACCGGGCAGTCGTTCCTCGACAACATTCTGAGCCGTGGCGGTTCAGAGGAGCCGATGGATCTGTTCAAACGCTTCCGTGGTCGTGAGCCGCAGCTGGATGCGATGCTGGAGCATTACGGGATCAAAGGTTAGTTTTTGTGCAGATTTGCTTAATTGATGAAACAGGCACCGGAGACGGTGCCTTATCTGTTCTGGCGGCCCGCTGGGGGCTGGAGCACGATGAAGACAACCTGATGGCGCTGGTGTTAACGCCGGAACATCTGGAATTGCGCAAGCGTGATGAGCCAAAACTTGGCGGCATCTTTGTTGATTTTGTTGGCGGAGCGATGGCGCACCGACGCAAATTCGGCGGTGGTCGCGGTGAGGCGGTGGCGAAAGCGGTGGGCATTAAAGGCGATTATTTGCCGGATGTGGTGGACGCCACCGCAGGGCTGGGGCGCGATGCCTTTGTGCTGGCTTCAGTCGGTTGCCGCGTGCGGATGCTGGAGCGTAATCCAGTCGTTGCCGCCTTGCTCGACGACGGCCTGGCGCGTGGTTATGCGGATGCGGAAATCGGCGGCTGGTTGCAGGAGCGGTTGCAGTTAATTCACGCCTCCAGCCTGACGGCGCTGACTGATATTACCCCGCGCCCGCAGGTGGTTTATCTCGACCCGATGTTCCCGCATAAGCAGAAAAGCGCGCTGGTGAAAAAAGAGATGCGTGTCTTTCAGTCGCTGGTGGGGCCGGATCTTGATGCCGATGGATTGCTGGAGCCTGCGCGGCTGCTGGCGACCAAACGCGTGGTGGTAAAGCGCCCGGACTACGCGCCACCGCTGGCGAATGTCGCCACGCCAAACGCGGTAGTCACTAAAGGGCATAGGTTTGATATTTATGCCGGAACGCCGGTGTAAAAGTAAAGCAGGGTAGCGATAACGCTACCCTGCTTTCTGCAAGAATAATTAATGGCTTTCCGGCGTCGCAATCATGCGTTTCAGCCACGGCACCATCAACAGCATCACTACTGCAACGCCCAGCGTGACCAGACCAATCTTACCAAACACGTTGGTATAGACGGGCAACGTCTCAAGCGGATCGGTAATGTTGTCCGGCACCGCGGTAAATGTTGCCACATAGCCGCCCAGCAAGAACGCGGCAGCCTGCGTCAGGAACCACATCCCGAGAATAAAGCCCATCAAATGCTGCGGCACCAGGGCAGCAATCATCGCCAGACCCAGGGCGCTAATAAACAATTCACCCAGGCTCTGGAACAAGTAAACCAGCACGATAAACCACGGCGATGTCAGTCCTTGTGCATCAGCAAACCACATTCCCGCAGCTGCCGCCGTCAAAAAGCCCAGTGAGCACATAAACATGCCGAGAGTAAATTTCATCGGCATCGAGAGGTCTTTGCCTTTGTTACCCAGATGCGTGTAAATGCCTGCCAGTATTGGGCTGGCGAGTACCACCCAGAACGGGTTAAGCGCCTGGAAGCTGACCGGGTTGATGGAAAAGCCGAGAATTTCATGATGCACGTTGTTGATGGCAAAGAAGTTCAGCGACGTTGGCATCTGGGCGTAGAGAATGTAAAACACCACCGCTTCGAGCATCAGGACAAAGGCGACAAACATTTTATTGCGCCCGGTTTTATCCAGCTTGAATGCCTGACGAAAGAAGATGATGGTGACGACGATGGAGAGAACAATCAGCACCAGATTGGCGACTTCTACGTTGTGCATCAGCCATGCACAGACGAAGATCATCACCACGCTGCCAAGTAACACGTACAACAGTTTGCTGAAGCTCATTGGCCGGAAGTCGGGTTCAGAACCAATGTCTTTCACCATTCCACGACAGGCGATGTAAACCAGTAATGCGATAATTAACCCCGCCCCGCACAGGTTGTAGGTGACTGAATAACCGAATCTATCAGCGATCACAGGGGCCAGCGATAACGCTATCAACGAGCCGATATTGATCGACATATAGAACAGGGTGAATGCGCCATCAAGCCGCGGATCTTTCGGCGGATAGCACTTCGAAAGCAAGCTGGCTGGGTTAGCTTTAAACAGGCCGTTACCGACAGCGATAGTCCCCAGGGCGATGAAAATCAGGTCAGGCTTAAGTAGCGACATGCCGGTCATGAAGTAGCCAATCGCCAGCACAAGTGCTCCGAGAACAATGGTGCGTTTGGTCCCCAGCAGGTGGTCGCCGACATAGCCGCCAATGGAAATGAGGCCATAGACCAGCGCAGCAAAAGCACCAAAAGTGACAAAAGCCTGCTCTTGCGAGAATCCAAGCTGTTTAACGAAGAAAACCGCCAGTACGCCCTGCACGCCGTAGTAGCCGAATCGCTCCCATAACTCGACAAAAAAGATCATGAAAAATGGGCGAGGTTGCTGCAGCATCCCCATGGGTGTTGTTGTATTCATATTTATTAACCTTCCAATACCATCCTGAAAAGTATGAACGCGTAAGGGATAACGCGCGAAAAAGTTTACATCTGTCAGAGATTCTTAATATTGATGCGGTGAATAGATTAATACACTATTACAACAGAAAATAACCAGCTGATCACACTAATGATGGAAAATATGATGGTGTTAAATGTTGTATTGGCAGGAGATTTTGATTGCGTACGCAGATCGTAGGCCAGATAAGGGGTTTACGCTGCATCAGGTAACAAGGCGCGCCAAAAAGCAAAACGCCCGCATATGCGGGCGTTCAGGAACACGTCGTGGGGGGATGATTATTCTTCTTCGTCGCGCAGCGGAACAATCAGCATATCAACGTGAACGGTGTTGATCAGCTGACGTGCGGAAGACATCAGTTTGCTCCAGAAGTCCTGGTGGTGACCACAAACCACCAGATCCATATCGTATTTCTTGATTGCATCGACCAGAACCTGGCCCAGGTCGCCGCTGCCGCTCAGGGTTTCAGTGATTGGGTAGCCTGCATTAGTGGAAAGCTCGGTCAGCGCATGATGTGTCTCTTCAGAGATGCGTTTCTGCATATCACCCAGATTCACATCAATAAGCCCGGTGTATAGGTCAGAGTAGTTTACATCTACGTGGATCAGAGAAACTTTCGCATTGTAGGGGCGAGCCATAGAGACTGCTTTCTCTACCAGAACTTTGCTTTCCGGGGAGAGATCGACTGCGATGAGAATGTGTTTATAAGCCATAGTGTTACTCCTTCCATAAAGTTGTCGATGACTGGCCAGCTAGCGTTTCTTGTGCCGTTACGTCACCCGCGTCCTGCGAACTACGTGCGCGGGGCTAACCCAGCCGTAAAGATTCAGTGTTAAGACCATCCTTACCTTATAGCGACCCGGATGATCCGTCAATCCGCCTTGCTTACCCGTTAGATAAACAAATTTTCGACATGAATATATTGATAGTGGTTAACCTTCTGGAAAAAAAACAACCTGATCTCCTACACTATCTATAGAGCCGCTCGGATGTTGGTCACCACAAAAGCGGTTTCTCCAGGACCTGGTGTTAACTGATTGGCAGCGTATCGGGAGCGGTAGCCCCGGGGTGGAACTCCGCGGGCAGGTCGCCGGGGAGGAGGTATGATAAGCACCGTCGCATTATTTTGGGCTTTATGTGTCGTTTGCATTGTTAACATGGCGCGCTATTTCTCATCACTACGCGCGTTGTTAGTGGTACTGCGTAACTGCGATCCATTGCTCTATCAATATGTTGATGGAGGGGGCTTTTTTACCTCACATGGCCAACCCAACAAACAGGTGCGTCTCGTTTGGTATATCTATGCCCAACGTTATCGCGATCATCACGATGATGAATTTATTCGCCGCTGTGAGCGGGTGCGTCGGCAGTTTATTCTGACCAGCGCATTGTGTGGTCTGGTGGTGGTCAGCCTGATTGCATTGATGATTTGGCATTAAGCACTTCAGCAATAATAACGCATAAAAAAAGCGGGCCAGTAAACTGACCCGCTCGTTTTGGTGTGTACGATTACAGGAACTGCAAGGAGAGCCAGTACAGCCCGCCGGAAAGCAGTACCGCAGCCGGAAGGGTAAACACCCAGGCCATCAGAATGCTGGTCACGGTTTTACGCTGTAAGCCGCCACCATCTACCACCATCGTCCCCGCGACAGAAGAGGAGAGTACGTGAGTAGTGGAAACCGGCATCCCGGTATAACTCGCCAGGCCGATAGACACTGCCGCCGTCATCTGGGCAGACATCCCCTGAGCGTAGGTCATGCCTTTCTTACCGATTTTCTCACCGATAGTCGTTGCCACACGGCGCCAGCCAATCATCGTACCGATACCTAACGCCAGCGCGACCGCCATGATGATCCACACCGGTGCATACTCGATGGTGCTAAGCATGTCAGACTTCAGTTTCTTCAACAGGCGCTGATCGTCAGCACTCACGCCAGGCATCTTCACCACTTTGTCGATAGTGTCAGAAACGCACAGCATAATGCGGCGCATCTGGCTACGTTGATCAAGCGACAGCTTGTCGTAGCTTTCCACATCGGTGGTCAACATACCTTTCAGGCGGTTGAGCGCGTTAATGGTATTCGACGGATGGCAGTGGAACTCCGCAGGTTGCGTTGCGCCAGCTTCCGGAGCCGGTACTAACTGATCAGCACCGGTAGCCTGTTTGAGCAGCGCAGGATGCTGCTCAAAGTAAGCTTCGACGTTGTTGATGGCATCACGGGTACGGGTGATTTCGTAGCCAGTGGCATTCATGTTCACCACGAAGCCTGCTGGCGCGACGCCAATCAATACCAACATAACCAGACCAATGCCTTTCTGACCATCGTTCGCGCCGTGCGAAAACGCCACGCCGATAGCGGAAAGGATCAGCGCGATACGCGTCCAGAACGGCGGCTTTTTCTTGCCGTCTTTCTTTTCACGCTCCGCTGGGGTCAGGTGGATACGGGCGCGTTTCTTGGTGCCGCTCCAGTAGCGACGCAGCAAGAAAATCAGACCGCCAGCAAACACCAGGCCGACAATAGGGGAAACGATCAGAGAACCGAAAATACTTAATACTTTCGGGATATTGAGTGCATCCACCACTGACGTCCCGGTCATCAACGCATTGGTTAAACCAATCCCGATGATCGCGCCAATCAGCGTATGAGAGCTGGATGCAGGTAAACCAAAGTACCAGGTACCCAGGTTCCAGATAATCGCCGCCAGCAACATAGAGAACACCATGGCAAGGCCATGAGACGATCCCATATTAAGCAGCAGATCCGTCGGCAGCATATGCACAATGGCATAGGCAACACTCAGACCACCCAGCAAAACACCCAAAAAGTTGAACACCGCCGCCATAACCACGGCGAGCTGAGAACGCATCGCGCGGGTATAGATAACGGTTGCCACGGCGTTGGCTGTGTCATGGAAACCATTGATGGCTTCGTAGAACAGCACAAAAGCCAGTGCAAGCAATAATAACAGCCCGGTATGCAAATCCAGGCCAGCAAACAAATGTAGCATAGGACGTTACGCCATTTTGAGGACATGAACGCGGCGCATTATCAGTGACTTTCGCGGCGCGGGCAAAGTGAAATATAGACTTTTTTTGATTTGCCTCCTGTATGGATTTCACTCAAAAAATAATTATCTTATATAATTCAGGCAAATACTTCCTTTTAGTAATATTGATGCTGGTGCGACCACTGAGGAATCTTTACAATTCACGCCCGTTTTTTCTAAGAGGAGCGCAACGTGGAAAGGTTTGATGCCATTATTATAGGCGCTGGTGCGGCGGGTATGTTCTGTTCTGCGCTGGCAGGTCAGGCAGGACGCCGGGTTCTGCTGATCGATAATGGTAAAAAACCAGGGCGCAAAATCCTTATGTCTGGCGGTGGGCGCTGCAACTTTACCAACCTTTATGTCGAACCAGGCGCTTATCTGAGCCAGAATCCGCATTTTTGTAAGTCTGCACTCGCGCGTTTTACCCAGTGGGATTTCATTGATCTGGTCAATAAACACGGCATCGCCTGGCACGAGAAAACGTTAGGACAACTCTTCTGCGATGACTCCGCGCAGCAGATTGTCGACATGCTGGTGGATGAGTGCGAGAAGGGCAATGTAACCTTCAGATTGCGTAGCGAAGTGCTGAGTGTGGCGAAGGATGAAACAGGCTTCACGCTTGAACTGAACGGCATGACTGTCGGTTGCGAAAAGCTGGTCATCGCGACCGGTGGGCTGTCAATGCCGGGGCTGGGCGCGTCGCCGTTTGGTTATAAGATTGCCGAACAATTTGGCCTCAACGTGCTGCCGACCCGCGCGGGTCTGGTGCCATTCACTCTGCATAAACCGTTGCTCGAAGAGTTACAGGTGCTGGCGGGCGTGGCGGTGCCTTCCGTGATTACCGCTGAAAACGGCATCGTTTTCCGTGAGAACTTACTCTTCACCCATCGCGGCTTGTCTGGACCGGCGGTGTTGCAGATTTCCAGCTACTGGCAACCGGGTGAATTTGTCAGTATCAATCTGCTACCGGATGTGGATCTCGAAACCTTCCTGAATGAGCAGCGTAACGCACATCCGAATCAGAGCCTGAAAAACACACTGGCGGTTCATCTACCGAAGCGGTTGGTTGAACGCTTACAGCAACTCGGGCAAATCCCGGATGTTTCGCTAAAACAGCTCAACGTGCGTGACCAACAGGCACTGATTAGCACATTGACCGACTGGCGCGTACAACCCAACGGCACTGAAGGCTATCGCACTGCCGAAGTGACGCTCGGCGGCGTGGACACCAACGAACTCTCTTCACGGACGATGGAAGCGCGCAAAGTGCCTGGGCTGTACTTCATCGGCGAAGTGATGGACGTTACCGGCTGGCTGGGGGGCTATAACTTCCAGTGGGCGTGGTCGAGTGCGTGGGCTTGTGCGCAGGATTTGATTGCAGCGAAGTCGTCCTGACCTGTTACCTAAAGATGAAAATTATTAGAGCCGCATTAAAAATGAGCTAATTTTGATAGTGGCTATCTTGTGATTATTTTCTAATGAGCCCGTGAACTGAAACCCTCCAAGCTTAATATAAGGTGGAAGGAAAGGTGATTGAAAACTCACCCAGTGGCCAGATCTTTATAAAATATGAACAGGTTGAAAAAAACAGTAACTTTGTTGTTTTTTTATCCTTAACCACTATGCATTAATGCTGCGTTATTTCATGATGCCTAAGAAAAACCAGCGTTACGCAAATGGTCAACGCTGGTTTTATCCGGTACGTTGCAATTATTTTTTAGCAGAACCTGCTTCTAATATTGAAACGATTGAGAACAACGTAAAGCATACCGCTCCTAAACCGACCAAAACCCGCGAAGGAATAAAATATCCCATGTCGGTCTGCGCCATTTCCGCAAGAAACGATGCCAGGAAAAGGCAAAACAGGCAGGTGAAGACGGGAATCATCGGTATTCTGTTGGCTAACGAACAGGTACGTCTCCATACCAGTGCCAGTAGCCAGACTTTTGAGAATATGCTGTAACAGATCATTCCGAGGCAAATAAGAATAATGCCGGGAGCCAGTCGGGCGCTTGCATCGGAACTGACTAAGACGTATATCCCCTGCAGTACCGTGATTGAGCCGAGAAAAATAACCCAATAACACCACAGCCAGTGTTCTTTAGTTGAAAACGTATTACGTGTTTGATGGACAATTGTGGCAACAAGGCCAATTAGACAGGCACAGATTGCGGTTAACCCAAGCAATACGTGACCCGCGACATAATGCGGAGTTATGTCAGCACTACGTAACAGCGTAATAGACCAAATGAAACCGAGCAGGGTGAGTAAAACGGGAACGGCAATGAGGCAATTACCGATTAATGAAGAATAAGCCTGTACCGGCGTTCCATCGCTCTTGCTCCCCGCTGCATTTTTGGGAATGAGCAGAAAGTGACCGGATGACGCTGCCACCGTCGATACACAGGCGGCAATCATACCAACGCCGAAAATAACATGGCCGGCGACAAACTCGTCTGCCATCACATCATTGCCTGCTAACAGTGCCCAACCCCATATCATGGTGATAATTGACCCCGCATAGCCAATAATGGGGAACAATGTATTGTAAAACGTATTAACGCCGCGCGTGAGCTGCGAAATGATAATAAATGCGGTAGTGAATAATGCCAGGCATATGGCCGCCAGAGAAATCAGCACATGACCCGCGACGAAATACTCGCTTTGCCCTGAACTTTCCAGCACAAAGCCACCTAACGCGATGCAAATTAATCCCATAATCAAAGGGATTAATTTGAAAAGCCACCCGATATATATGTTCACTTTAAACTCCTCAGGTATCCCTGCTAATAATGAAATGTGCATTAATGATAATTTCAGCCTGTTAATATAACGACGAGATATCATTAAAGACAAATGCATAGCATAACTATAGCGGGGTTTACTGTGCCGAGTGCCATTTTTTACCGGTTAAAAGGCCATGATAAATAAATATTTATCCTAAGATTAATTCTTATTCTGTTGTTTTTTTTACAATTATCTTCCAGGGATGGATTGTTTTCCATTATTTAGTAAAAGACCGGATAGTCTCGGTGCTTAAAATCATCGAACATATAAGTATTATTGCTTTGTATCATCGTAAATATGTCTTTCAGACATGTATTGTTTATTTTGTTACTAACAAGTAAAAATATTACAGGTTATTTATGAAAGTATTTCACAATATATTTAAGCACTTCTCTTCAAACCATCAAGATAAGCATTCAGATAAAGTTAACAGTCATCAACACCATGGCAAGGTTGATAAAACACATCGTGCAAAGATAGTTGAATTTGATAAACTGGATAATGATTCGCAAATAGATAACGATTTTGGCCTGCATATCATCTATTTCCTGCAACATGGTCACTGGAAGGTAAATGATCGTAGTCACCAGATGGAGAAAGTATGGTTTTATAATAGTGAACCTTCTATAGATATTCAAGAATATAATAGATTCGCCGACAATACTACTGATACGTTTATCTTTACAATTATACCAGACAATAACCATGTGTTAAAATTATCGTCTCCCATTACCGTTACTGTTGAGTGTAAGGGCGGTTATTATTTTATTAATTCCTCTGGAGATAAATCAGATATAATTTATAAAGTTGATGGGCTTTCTATCATAGCGAGAAATTTCTTTACTCTTCTTAGTGGTAATTTCAAACCTGACTGGCGTTGGGATGTCTCTAAAGAGACGTTTACTAAGGAAAAGTTTGATAGCTATGTTAAACCTGTGTTTTCAAAAATAGACTTCTATAAACAGTGTGGTGTGATTAACCCACAAAATGCCAACACGGCTTATTTTGGCGATACAGATGGAAGAGTAGGCGCTGTACTTTATGCATTGCTCGTTTCAGGGCATATAGGCATCAGGGAAAAGGGTTGGAGTTTATTATGTGAATTATTAAAACACGAAGAGATGGCTTCATCTGCATACAAACATAAAAATAATAAAGTGCTCTACGATTTATTAAATACGAGAGACATGATCTTGAATGAGTTGCATCAACATGTTTTTTTAAAGGACGATGCGATAACCCCTTGTATCTTCCTTGGGGATCATACAGGCGATAGATTTAGTACTATTTTTGGTGATAAATATATCCTTACTTTGCTAAATTCTATGCGAAATATGGAGGGTAATAAAGATAGCCGTATTAATAAAAATGTCGTCGTTCTGGCTGGAAATCATGAAATCAATTTTAATGGTAACTATACTGCACGACTAGCAAATCATAAACTCTCTGCCGGTGATACGTATAACTTAATTAAAACGCTCGATGTTTGTAATTATGACTCAGAAAGGCAAGTTTTAACCAGTCATCACGGAATAATAAGAGATGAAGAAAAAAAATGTTATTGTCTCGGTGCTTTGCAGGTTCCATTTAATCAGATGAAAAATCCTACTGATCCTGAGGAATTAGCCAATATTTTTAATAAAAAACATAAAGAACACATGGATGATCGTTTTATCCATCTAATTAGAAGCAATGCTATAGCATCCACACCTGTATATGACAATTATTTTAATAACACTACTGCTTTCAGACCAAAACCTGAAGATATCTTCAAATGTGGACAGACGCTCAAAAAAACTAAACAGAAATATGGCCATTATGGATTAGGGGTAGATCAGCATCAAAAAATTGATAATTATACCATGGGGCTAAATTCCTGGAAGATAGCTCCTAACGAACGTGGTGATAAAAAAGGTGTCCCAGGGCTTAGTTGTTTTCAACCACATTAAAACTCCATGAGTGCTGTGGTATATCTTTTTAATCCTGCCAGTATTTCATAGGTTTTCTTAATCGATTGTAGAGGCATGTTCTGATGACGCCTCTACAATCTTTAGGGACTTTCTCTGCTATGAGATAAGAAATTTCATATTATGCTTTAAGGCTGAATGATTTGTGCAAAATATAATTATTTTTCCATCGAACATGAGGTGTATGTCATAAGATTAAATGTTAACTATGCATTCCTCGCGGTGAATTATATGAGGTA
This sequence comes from uncultured Escherichia sp., assembly GCF_948475835.1. Taxonomy (NCBI): domain Bacteria; kingdom Pseudomonadati; phylum Pseudomonadota; class Gammaproteobacteria; order Enterobacterales; family Enterobacteriaceae; genus Escherichia; species uncultured Escherichia sp. The sequence goes on from NZ_CAOLGM010000036.1 coordinate 20,727, forward strand.
AAAGATGAAAATTGGAACTGTGGCAGGCACTAACGACAGTACAACGACAATCGCAACAAATGATATGGTGCAAGAGCATGTTACTAACTTCACTAAAGAACTGTTTGGGTATATTGCAAATGGTATAGGTGATGATATATCAAGTATTGCCAGGACAATGCTCGGTGAAGTTGTGGAAAAAATTGATGATTGGCAAATAGAACGTTTCCAACAATCTATTCGAGATGACAAAATATCATTTACCATACAAACGAATCATTCAGAAAAATATAGTATGCTATCGGACATGCGCGCTCATATTCTACGTAGGGATAATAATTATCAGTTTATTGTGACAATTAATAGTAAAAATTACGGCTGCTATCTTGATAATACCGATATTAATTGGTGCAGCATTGTTTATTTACTTAATAATATGACAGTAAATGATGATGCTAATGATGTTGCAGTTACTGAGTCGTACAAACCCGTCTGGGACTGGAAAATATCGCAATTCAATGTATCTGATATTAAATTCGAAACAATGATAAACCCCCAGTTCGCTGACAGAACCTATTTCTCCAATTGTTCACCTGTTGATCCCACAAGTACCAGACCAACCTATTTTGGCGATACCGATGGCTCAGTCGGTGCAGTTTTGTACGCGCTTTTTGCAACGGGACATTTGAGAATCATGGCTGAAGGAGAAAATTTCCTTAGCCAGTTGCTTAATATAGAAGATGAAGTTCTCAACGTATTGCTAAGGGAGAACTTTAATGAGCAACTTGACACTAATGTTAATACAATAATCAGTATTCTGAACAGAAGAGATATAGTTTTAGAAAGTCTTCAGCCTTATTTAGTTATTAATAAAGACGCTGTGACGCCATGTACGTTTCTTGGCGACCAAACCGGCGATCGATTTAGTAATATCTGTGGCGATCAATTTATCATCGATTTGTTAAAACGCATAATGAGTATCAATGAAAATGTTCATGTATTAGCTGGAAATCATGAAACGAATTGCAATGGTAACTATATGCAGAACTTCACGCGTATGAAACCACTTGATGAGGATACCTACGCTGGGATAAAAGATTATCCTGTATGTTTCTATGACCCCAAATACAAAATAATGGCAAATCATCATGGGATAACTTTTGATGAGCAGCGAAAACGTTACATTATAGGACCGATAACAGTCTCTATTGATGAAATGACCAATGCTCTCGATCCGGTCGAATTAGCGGCAATTATCAATAAAAAGCATCATGCTATAATTAATGGCAAAAAGTTTAAAACTAGCCGGGCTATCTCTTGTCGATCCTTTAATCGTTATTTTTCTGTTTCGACAGATTACAGACCTAAACTTGAAGCACTATTAGCATGTTCACAAATGTTAGGTATAAATCAAGTTGTTGCACATAACGGAAATGGTGGAAGAGAACGCATAGGCGAAACGGGGACAGTTTTAGGTCTTAACGCCCGTGACAGTAAACATGCTGGAAGAATGTTCAGCATGCATAATTGCCAAATTAACCCTGGTGCAGGGCCTGAGATAACCACTCCCTGGAAGTCTTACCAGCATGAAAAAAACAGAAATGGACTTATGCCTTTGATTAGAAGGCGCACAATGTTACAGCTCTGAACCATAGACAACATGAATATTAATGTTACTATCTGGTTGAGACTGTTGATAAAACGTAAAAAGGAATGCTCTGTTCCTGCAACTGAACAGGCGTGAAACGCTATCCAACAGGATGGATACCGTTTTGTCAGCCAGTTTTATAGATCACACTTATGAGTATGCGTGTTTCATTTACGGCCAGGAATGCTGATGATGACAACATTACTACCCGTTTTCACTAAGCCTTCCCCGTTGGCGCTCAATGCTCTGCGCGCTGGTCGTATTTGCCGTTTCCTTCTTATCCCGGATGGAAGAATCCGCTGAACGTCGTTCGGCGGCAGTTGTAACACGCGTCGTTTGCTTACAGGGATTATGGCGGGTCGATTATGGATAAGAGTAAGCGCCATCTGGCGTGGTGGGTTGTCGGGTTACTGGCGGTGGCGGCTATCGTGGCGTGGTGGCTGTTGCGCCCGGCAGGTGTGCCGGAAGGCTTTGCTGTCAGCAATGGGCGCATTGAAGCGACGGAAGTGGATATCGCCAGCAAAATTGCCGGGCGTATTGACACCATTCTGGTGAAAGAAGACCAGTTTGTTCGAGAAGGTGAAGTGCTGGCGAAGATGGATACTCGCGTGTTGCAGGAACAGCGACTGGAAGCCATCGCGCAAATCAAAGAAGCACAAAGCGCCGTTGCTGCCGCGCAGGCTTTGCTGGAGCAACGCCAAAGTGAAACTCGCGCCGCTCAGTCGCTGGTTAATCAACGGCAAGCTGAACTGGACTCCGTAGCCAAACGTCATACCCGTTCCCGCTCGCTCGCCCATCGTGGGGCTATTTCTGCGCAACAGTTGGATGACGACCGCGCCGCCGCTGAGAGCGCCCGAGCTGCGCTGGAATCGGCAAAAGCTCAGGTTTCGGCTTCTAAAGCCGCTATAGAAGCGGCACGCACCAATATCATTCAGGCGCAAACTCGCGTCGAAGCCGCACAAGCCACTGAACGGCGCATTGCCGCAGATATCGATGACAGCGAACTGAAAGCCCCGCGTGACGGACGCGTGCAGTATCGGGTTGCCGAGCCAGGCGAAGTGCTGGCGGCAGGCGGTCGGGTGCTGAATATGGTCGATCTCAGCGACGTCTATATGACTTTCTTCCTGCCAACCGAACAGGCGGGCACGCTGAAACTGGGCGGTGAAGCCCGGCTGATCCTCGATGCCGCGCCAGATCTGCGTATTCCTGCAACCATCAGTTTTGTCGCCAGTGTCGCCCAGTTCACGCCAAAAACCGTCGAAACCAGCGATGAACGGCTGAAACTGATGTTCCGCGTCAAAGCGCGTATCCCACCGGAATTACTCCAGCAGCATCTGGAATATGTCAAAACCGGTTTACCGGGCGTAGCGTGGGTGCGGGTGAATGAAGAACTTCCGTGGCCTGACGACCTCGTGGTGAGGTTGCCGCAATGACGCATCTGGAACTGGTTCCCGTCCCGCCTGTCGCGCAACTGGCGGGCGTGAGCCAGCATTATGGAAAAACCGTTGCGCTGAACAATATCACACTCGATATTCCGGCCCGTTGCATGGTCGGGCTGATTGGCCCGGACGGCGTCGGGAAGTCGAGCTTGTTGTCGTTGATTTCCGGTGCCCGCGTCATTGAACAGGGCAATGTGATGGTGCTGGGCGGCGATATGCGCGACCCGAAGCATCGCCGCGACGTCTGCCCGCGCATCGCCTGGATGCCGCAGGGGCTGGGCAAAAATCTCTACCACACCTTATCGGTGTATGAAAATGTCGATTTTTTCGCTCGCTTGTTCGGTCACGATAAAGCGGAGCGGGAAGTCCGAATTAATGAGCTGCTGACCAGCACCGGGTTAGCACCGTTTCGCGATCGTCCGGCAGGTAAACTCTCCGGCGGGATGAAGCAAAAACTGGGGCTGTGCTGCGCGTTAATCCACGACCCGGAACTGTTGATCCTTGATGAGCCAACAACGGGGGTTGACCCGCTCTCCCGCGCCCAGTTCTGGGATCTGATCGACAGTATTCGCCAGCGGCAGAGCAATATGAGCGTGCTGGTCGCCACCGCCTATATGGAAGAGGCCGAACGCTTCGACTGGCTGGTAGCGATGAATGCCGGAGAAGTGCTGGCAACTGGCAGCGCCGAAGAGCTGCGGCAGCAAACGCAAAGCGCCACGCTGGAAGAGGCGTTTATAAATCTGTTACCGCAAGCGCAACGCCAGGCGCATCAGGCGGTAGTGATCCCACCGTATCAACCTGAAAATGCAGAGATTGCCATCGAAGCGCGCGATCTGACCATGCGTTTTGGTTCCTTCGTTGCCGTTGATCACGTCAATTTCCGCATTCCACGCGGGGAGATTTTTGGTTTTCTTGGATCGAACGGCTGCGGTAAATCCACCACCATGAAAATGCTCACCGGACTGCTGCCCGCCAGCGAAGGTGAGGCGTGGCTGTTTGGGCAACCGGTTGATCCAAAAGATATCGATACCCGCCGTCGGGTGGGCTATATGTCGCAGGCGTTTTCGCTCTATAACGAACTCACCGTGCGGCAAAACCTTGAGTTACATGCCCGTTTGTTTCACATCCCGGAAGCGGAAATTCCCGCGCGAGTGGCTGAAATGAGCGAGCGTTTTAAGCTCAACGACGTTGAAGATGTTCTGCCGGAGTTATTGCCGCTCGGCATTCGCCAGCGGCTTTCGCTGGCGGTGGCGGTGATTCATCGCCCGGAGATGTTAATCCTCGATGAACCTACTTCTGGCGTCGATCCGGTGGCGAGGGATATGTTCTGGCAGTTGATGGTCGATCTCTCGCGCCAGGACAAAGTAACCATTTTTATCTCCACCCACTTTATGAACGAAGCGGAACGTTGCGACCGCATCTCACTGATGCACGCCGGAAAAGTGCTTGCCAGCGGTACACCGCAGGAACTGGTTGAGAAACGCGGAGCCGCCAGTCTGGAAGAGGCATTTATCGCCTATTTGCAGGAAGCGGCAGGGCAGAGCAACGAAGCCGAAGCGCCGCCCGTGGTACACGACACCACCCACGCGCCGCGTCAGGGATTTAGCCTGCGCCGTCTGTTTAGCTACAGCCGCCGCGAAGCGCTGGAACTGCGACGCGATCCGGTACGTTCGACGCTGGCGCTGATGGGAACGGTGATCCTGATGCTGATAATGGGTTACGGCATCAGTATGGATGTGGAAAACCTGCGCTTTGCGGTGCTCGATCGCGACCAGACCGTCAGTAGCCAGGCGTGGACGCTCAATCTCTCCGGTTCCCGTTACTTTATCGAACAGCCGCCGCTCACCAGTTATGACGAGCTTGATCGTCGGATGCGTGCGGGCGATATCACGGTGGCGATTGAGATCCCGCCCAATTTCGGGCGCGATATCGCGCGTGGTACGCCTGTGGAACTCGGTGTCTGGATCGACGGAGCGATGCCGAGCCGTGCCGAAACGGTAAAAGGTTACGTGCAGGCCATGCACCAGAGCTGGTTACAGGATGTGGCGAGCCGACAATCCACACCCGCCAGCCAAAGCGGGCTGATGAATATTGAGACGCGCTATCGCTATAACCCGGACGTAAAAAGCCTGCCAGCGATTGTTCCGGCGGTGATCCCGCTTCTGCTGATGATGATCCCGTCAATGCTAAGCGCCCTTAGCGTGGTGCGGGAAAAGGAGCTTGGGTCGATTATCAACCTTTACGTGACCCCCACCACGCGTAGTGAATTTTTGCTTGGTAAACAGTTGCCATACATCTCGCTGGGGATGCTGAACTTTTTCCTGCTCTGCGGCCTGTCGGTGTTTGTGTTTGGCGTACCGCATAAAGGCAGTTTCCTGACGCTCACCCTGGCGGCGCTGCTGTATATCATCATTGCCACCGGAATGGGGCTGCTGATCTCCACCTTTATGAAAAGCCAGATTGCCGCCATTTTCGGAACGGCGATTATCACGTTGATCCCGGCGACACAGTTTTCCGGGATGATCGATCCAGTAGCTTCGCTGGAAGGGCCTGGACGTTGGATCGGCGAGGTTTACCCGACCAGTCATTTTCTGACTATCGCCCGCGGGACGTTCTCGAAAGCGCTGGATCTGACTGATTTGTGGCAACTTTTTATCCCGTTGCTGATAGCCATCCCGCTGGTGATGGGCTTAAGCATCCTGCTGCTGAAAAAACAGGAGGGATGATGCGCCATTTACGCAATATTTTTAATCTGGGTATCAAAGAGTTGCGCAGTCTGCTCGGTGATAAAGCGATGCTGACGCTGATTGTCTTCTCGTTTACGGTGTCGGTGTATTCGTCAGCGACCGTTACGCCAGGATCGTTGAACCTCGCGCCGATCGCCATTGCCGATATGGATCAATCGCAGTTATCGAACCGGATCGTTAACAGCTTCTATCGCCCGTGGTTTTTGCCACCGGAGATGATCACCGCCGATGAGATGGATGCCGGACTGGACGCCGGGCGTTATACCTTTGCGATAAATATTCCGCCTAATTTTCAGCGTGATGTCCTCGCCGGACGCCAGCCGGATATTCAGGTGAACGTCGATGCCACGCGCATGAGCCAGGCATTTACCGGCAATGGGTATATCCAGAATATTATCAACGGTGAAGTGAACAGCTTTGTCGCGCGCTACCGTGATAACAGCGAACCGTTGGTATCGCTGGAAACCCGGATGCGCTTTAACCCGAACCTTGATCCCGCGTGGTTTGGCGGGGTGATGGCGATCATCAACAACATTACCATGCTGGCGATTGTATTGACCGGATCGGCGCTGATCCGCGAGCGTGAACACGGCACGGTGGAACACTTGTTGGTGATGCCGATAACGCCGTTTGAGATCATGATGGCAAAGGTCTGGTCGAGGGGGCTGGTGGTGCTGGTGGTGTCGGGATTATCACTGGTGCTGATGGTGAAAGGCGTGCTGGGTGTACCGATTGAAGGCTCGATCCCGCTGTTTATGCTGGGCGTGGCGCTCAGTCTGTTTGCCACCACGTCAATCGGCATTTTTATGGGGACGATAGCGCGTTCAATGCCGCAACTGGGGCTGCTGGTGATTCTGGTGCTGCTACCGTTGCAAATGCTTTCCGGTGGATCCACGCCGCGCGAAAGTATGCCGCAGATGGTGCAGGACATTATGCTGACCATGCCGACGACACACTTTGTTAGCCTCGCGCAGGCCATCCTCTACCGGGGTGCCGGATTCGAAATCGTCTGGCCGCAGTTCCTGACGCTGATGGCAATTGGCGGCGCGTTTTTCACCATTGCACTGCTGCGATTCAGGAAGACGATTGGGACAATGGCGTAAGGAAGGGAAACTTGACTTCATACTGTGATGTCATACTATTGATGTCATAAAGTGAAGTCATAAGGACATGCCATGAGAACCAAGGTACAGGCTTTACGGAAGAAACAAAAAAATACATTGGATCAAATAGTTAAAACTCCTGTTCCTCAAGGGATCAAGTGGTCTGATATAGAGTCACTGGTTAAAGCATTAGGCGGAGAAATTAAGGAAGGAAGAGGTTCGCGTTGCAAGTTCATACTAAATATGAGCGTTGCGTGTTTCCATCGGCCTCATCCGTCGCCAGATACCGATAAAGGCGCTGTAGAAAGCGTGCGTGACTGGTTACTAAGTATAGGGGTAAAACCATGATCAAACTGAAGACGCCAAACTCTATGGAGATTGCCGGGCAACCTGCAGTTATCACTTACGTGCCAGAACTGAATGCATTTCGTGGCAAATTCCTGGGCTTGTCAGGTTATTGTGATTTTGTCTCTGACAGCATTCAGGGGCTGCAAAAAGAAGGGGAACTTTCCCTGCGAGAGTATCTTGAGGATTGTAAAGCTGCGGGTATTGAGCCGTATGCGCGTACAGAAAAGATTAAGACCTTTACGTTACGCTATCCAGAATCGCTGAGTGAACGCCTTAATAATGCGGCTGCGCAGCAACAAGTCTCTGTTAATACCTATATTATTGAAACACTGAATGAGCGTTTGAATCATTTATAAATTTTAGCGGCGTACATTACGCAGAATATCTGCCTTTACAGGATCTATCTATGCAACTGAACTTAATTTTATAAATTAAGTTCAGTTAATATCTTTTCTTTCCTCGTTTCAGAAATAACTCAATCTTCCTTCGGCAGGCACTGCAAATGCCCGTGCCGCACGCCGCGCTGGGCGATAACGTCATCGGCAAAATGCTGCACGTCGCCCATATCACCTTTCAGCACGGCGATTTCCAGACAGTCGTCGTGATTGATATGCACATGCAGCGTGGCGACGGAGAGATCGTGGTGATGGTGCTGGGTGGAGACAATGCGGCTGGCTAAGTCGCGTTTTTCGTGTTCATACACATAGGAGAGCACCGCGAAACCTTGCGTGCCGTGCTGCTGAGTGGCCTCCTGGGCCAGAGCGCTACGCAGAATATCGCGGATAGCTTCGGAACGATTGTTATAACCACGACGCTGGCTCAGGCTGTCCAGCGTCTCCAGTAAATCGTCATCAAGCGTGATGGTGACTCGTTGCATTTGCGTTAAACCTTTTCTGTGGTGCGACGGCGCACGGGGAATGCGGGTAATACCGCGTTTTGTAGCACACGTCCGGCGTCAGAGGAAAAGGTTAATTTATCTCCCACCACCTGGGTTTCGACGATTTGTCCGTTGTCCATCACCATCACCCGCTGACAGAAGCGTTCCACCAGGCGTAAGTCGTGGGTGATGAACAGGCAGGCGGTGCCAAACTGTTGTTGTAGCTTTTTCAGCAGGCGAATGACGCCCGCCTGTAACACGAGATCAAGGTTAGAAACTGCTTCATCCAGAATCAGCAGCTTCGGTTCGACCGCCAGCGCGCGAGCCAGGCAGACGCGCTGGAGCTGGCCGCCGCTTAACTGCGGTGGGCGCTTGTCGAGCACGCTGTCGTCGAGATCGACCGCCTTCAGCATTTCGCTGGCGCGCGCCAGTTGTTCGGATTTTTTCAGTGATAGCAGGTGGCGCATCGGTTCACGCAGGATCTCGCGCACGGTTTTGCGCGGATTCACGGCGCTGATGGAGTCCTGAAATACCATCTGAATATCGCGGCGGAACGCTTTACGCTGGGCGCGATTGAGTTTCGCCAGCGGTTCGCCGCGCCAGCTAATATTCCCTTGTGAGGGAGACTCTAAGCCTACCAGCAGCCGCGCGAGGGTGCTTTTTCCGCAGCCGCTGCGTCCCAGCAGGGCGACGGTTTCGCCGCTTTTCAGGGTCAGGGAAACGTTATTCAGCACCGCCTGATGTTGATGTTTTCCGCTAAATCCACCGTGGGCATAGTGATGGGAAAGGCCGCAGACGTTAAGTAAGGTCATGATGCCAGCTCCATACCGTAGAGGGCGAGATGAGCGGAAACCAGGCTGCGCGTCACCGTATGTTTGGGGGCGTTAAACAGCGTTTCTACATCGCCCTGTTCGACAATTTTACCTTGTGACATCACCGCCACGTCATCCGCCAGACGCGCCACAACGCCCATATCATGGGTGACCAGCAGCATTCCCGGCGCTTGTTTTTGCATAATGCTTTCCAGCAGATCGAGGATGCGCGCCTGTGCTACCACGTCGAGGTCGGTGGTCGGTTCATCGGCGATGATAAACGGTGATTCACACAGCACCGCCATCGCAATCATCATGCGCTGCAACATGCCGCCGCTCATCTCGAACGGGTACAGCTTCAGCACGCGCGCGGCGTTTTCCAGCCCCACCGCTTCTATGGCAGCGGTAAGCGTAGCGTCATCGGCGGGTTTCCCTAACGCCAGGCAGGTTTCCCGCGCGTGGGTGTGCATGGTGTGCAGTGGATTAAAGGCGCTGCGCGGGTTCTGCATGATGGTGGCAATTTTGATGCCGCGCAGGGCGCAAGGCGAAACCGGTTTGCCATCGGCTAAAATTTCCCCCGCCGTCTGGCGAACGCCAGCGGGCAAAATGCCCAGCGTCGCGGCGCAGGTTAATGATTTCCCGCTGCCGCTACCGCCGACTAACGCCAGCACGCGCCCGCGTTGCAGGGTTAACGATACACCGTGTACCAGCGGCTGCGCGGCCTGTAGCGCGATATTACGTAGTTCAATCTGTTGCGGCATTAGTGTGCGTGCTCCGTCACCAGATGAGGATCCAGATGATCGCGCAGTGCGTCACCCACCAGGTTAAAGGCCATCACGCTGATAAACAGCGCCAGCCCCGGCCAGAACATTTGCAGCGGCTGGGTCCAGATATACTGGCGCGCGTCGTTAATCATCACGCCCCATTCGGCGGTCGGCGCGGTCACACCGAGGCCAAGGAAAGACATCCCCGCGACGTGCAGCATCATATGGCCGATATCCAGCGTTGCCAGCACCAGCAGCGAAGGGATCACCGCGCCTGCCAGATGATCGACAAACACCCGCACATGGCCCGCACCGGAAAGCCGTGACGCCAGCACAAACTCGCGTTGGCGTAGTGAAATCACCAGGCTGCGCACCATGCGTGCATACCACGCCCAGTGCGACAGGGCGATGGCGATAATTACGTTGGTCAGCCCGGTGCCGAGCACGCCAACCATAAAGAACGACAGAATCGAGGTCGGGAAGGTCATAAACATATCGGCGACGCGCATGGTGGCCTGATCAACGCGTCCGCCAATCAGTCCGGCGCTGCCGCCAATCACCAGCCCTAATGTCAGCACCAGCAGCAGGCAGGCCATTACCGAACCGAGCGACACGCGGGTCGCCGCCATCAGCCGCGAGAAAATATCACGCCCTAAGTGATCGGTGCCCAGCCAGTGCTGCGCATCCGGCGAAAGCAGGCGCGACGGCAGATCAATAGCCTGAGGGTCATACGGCAGCCACCACTGGCTGGTAAGCGCAATCAGCGCCAGCAGGGCGATAATGATCAGCGCCAGGCGTACCGACCAGCGGGAAGAGAGGAAAAAGTTCACGCGTGCGCTCCTTCATGACGACGAATGCGCGGGTCCAGCGCGGCGTTGAGCAAATCGACAATCAAATTACAGACCACAAAAACCACCACCATCATCAGCGTAAAGCACTGGATCACCGGATAGTCACGGTTAAAAATCGCCGACACCGCATAGCGCCCGACGCCCGGCCAGGCAAAGATGTTTTCGATAATCATCGTCCCGCCGATCAGTTCGCCGATGTGCATCCCCACGGCGGTGATCATCGGCAGCGAGGCATTGCGCAGGATGTGGCGACGTTCGGTCTGTTTGTCGTTCAGGCCGCGCAGACGCGCCCAGGTGACGTGACGCTGACCGGCGACGTCCAGCATACTGGCGCGCAGTAAACGCGCGTTAATCGCCAGCGACATAAAGGCAATGGAAACCGCAGGCAAAATGATGTGCTGCCAGCCGCCGTAACCCATCGCGGGTAGCCATTGCAGATACACCGAAAACGCCATCACCAGTAAAAACGCCAGCCAGAAGTTAGGCATCGACACGCCAAGAAACGCGATAAAGCGCACGGCGAAATCCGGCAGACGGTCGCGGTGGCGCGCCGCCCAGATACCGAGCGGTACGGAAGTGAGCAGAATTAATACCAGCGCCGCACCTGCAAGTTCCAGCGTGGCGGGCAGGAAGTTCAGCATATCGTCCAGTACCGGGCGTTGGCTGGCGAATGAGATACCAAAGTCAAGATGCAGCGCCTTCCACAACCAGGTGCCGTACTGGACGTACAGCGGCTGATCCAGTCCCAGCATGGTGCGGGTAGAGGCCAGCATCTCCGGCGTCGGCGGCAGGTTAGACAGACGCAAATAATCGAGCGCCGGGTCGCCGGTACCGAGGCGCAGCATCAGAAAAATGATCACCGAGGCGGCGAGCACCATCGGGATCAGCAGCAGAAAGCGGCGTAATACGTTACGCAACATTAAGGTTTCACCGGTTTAATCTGTTCGAACGGAATTTCGGTGGCGATCGGCGCGTAGGGGATATTACCCAGCTCCGGTTTTGATACCACCATCATCGAGATGTAGCTGATAGGCAGATAAACCGCCTCGTCATGCAGACGGGTCAGAATGTCGCGATACAGCGCCTGACGTTGCGTTTCGTCATGGGTCGCCAGCACTTCGCCGATCTCTTTATCAATCAGCGGCTTATCGGCTAATCCTTGCTGTGCCTGGAAGTCAGCGTGCGACGGTACGCGCATTGAACTCAGGAAGGCGTGTGGATCGTATGGCGCGCCCCAGGTGCGGTGGAAAATCATGCCAAAACGACCGTCGCGCTGACGAGCATAGATACTGCTCTCTTCTTCGCCAATCAGCGAGACATCTGCGCCAATCTGGCGCATATCAGCCTGAATGATTTCCGCCATCGATTTGCTTAACGCATCGGTGCCGATGAACGACAGTTCAATGCGCAGCGGCTGACCATTTTTCTCGCGGATGTCTTTGCCCGCAGGCAGCGTCCAACCGGCTTTTTCCAGCAACTCTTTCGCTTTCTGCGGATCGTACTGGCGCGGTTTCAGGCCGAGATTAGCGTAAGGCACAGAAGGGGCAAACAGGGTGTCGGCGACCTGCTGGGTGCCATATAACGCGTTATCAATCAGCGATTTTTTGTTTACCGCGTAATTAAGAGCTTCACGTACTGCCAGCTCGTTGGTGGGGGCTTTGGCGGTATTGAGCGCCAGCATCACGGTTTCGATCGGCTGTGACAGTTGGGTGTGGTAAGCCGGATTCTGGCTAAAGCGGGCGAAGGTATCGAGCGGTAATAACCCTTCGTTTCCGTACAGCAGGTCGATATCGCCAGTTTCAAACGCCACCGCGCGGGTAGTCGGGTCCGGGATGACGTTAAAGGTGATCTTTTTAATCGCTGGCTTTTCGCCCCAGTAGTTTTCGTTACGGACGAAGACATCGTACTGATTCAGTTTCGATTCCTGCAAAATCCATGGTCCGGTGCCAATCGGCGCTTTAATTCCGTTCATGGTTTCATGGTTTTTAAACTGCGAGGGAGCGATAAAACGGAAAGGACGGGGCAGGGCCAGTTCTTGCAGGAAAGGATAGTAGGCGCTTTTCAGGGTAATTTGCAGCTCTGTTTTACTGAGTGCTTTAACATCAACAATCTGGTTTGCCAGCTCCAGCCAGGCGTGACGTTGACGGTTATCGAGCACTGCGCGGAAGTTTTCTGCCGCCGCCTCGGCATCGAACGGTTCACCGTTGGAGAATTTCACGTCATCACGCAGGGTGAAGGTCCAGGTTTTACCATCTTCTGAATGAGTCCAGCTTTTTGCCAGCCACGGGATCACCGAACCGTCTGCCTGATATTTCACCAATGGTTCATAAACCATGCTCTGGGCGAACATCTGGTTAGGCGTGTAAAGGTGCGGGTTTAGTGGCCCGACATTCACCGGCCAGGCGGTGGTGATTTCATCTGGTGCAGCGGCATGGACGATAAAAGACGCACAAGCCAGCAGCGCAAATAGAGTGCGGCGGAGTGTGGAGAGCATGGTAACCCCAATGGATTAAAATAGATGGCGGAAATAAGTATGACGATTTTAAGTATTCGTCATACTGATTACCTGTTCTGGATCAATAGATGGGCAGTCGGGTGGGCGGATCAGTTAACTGAATCGATCCATTGCACACTGTCGGCGGTGAGCGTAAAGGGAGTAGGGGTGCAGATCGCCAGGCTTAAATTTTCAAGCTGACAATGGCTGACTGACAGCGAGGAGTGATAGGTGCTGTCTACGCTGACGATTTGCCAGGCGCTGCCGCCACGCTGTTTAACGATGGCTTCTTTGCGCGTCCAGATGCGCCAGAACATTTCCAGTTGCTGATCAGGATGCACGGCGTCCATCTCAGCGTGTTCCCCGAGGCTGAATACGGCGTTCGCCAGCCAGCGCCAGTTGGCGCGCGGGCGAATCACTTCGATATCGCAGCCGACTTCGCCTTCATCACTCAACAGCAGGGCGATATCGTCACCGCTATGGCTTAAGTTGAACCATAGCGGCGTTTCCGGCGCAAATGCAGGTTTGCCTTGTTCGCCATAGATGATCTCCGGTAGCGGGGAAAGCGTGTGCGAAAGCAATGCACGCCCCGCCAGCCAGCGTTCGCGTCGTGGACCTTGCGGTGCTTGCTCGCGTAAACCCGGTGGCAGTGGAGCTGCGCTTAAGGTCGAAACTTTCCCCAGAACTATCCGATACATATCAGGGCCAACGTTTAATGGAAAATGAAAGTGCGTATCGTATCACTTGTCGCCTCATCCCGGTAACCGACTTTTCGGTCTGCCTGGCCCCAGTAAAATCGCCAGTTTGCTACCGCCTTTGGTGGTTTCCATCCAGATTTTACACACACTGGTTAATGGCACCGAAAGTAGCATCCCTACCGGGCCGAGCAGCCATCCCCAGATTAACAATGAAAGAAATACCACCATGGTGGACATCCCCAGGCGATGGCCCATCATCCGTGGCTCTAAAATATTGCCGATGACCATATGGACAACTAAAAACAATGCGCCGACCAGAATACATTCGTAAATACCATTAAACAGCAGCACCTGAATCATTGGCGGTACGGCGGAAATTACCGCGCCGATATTGGGCACGTAGTTAAGCAAAAACGCCAGTACTGCCCACATCAGCGCAAACTGTACCCCCATCAGCTCCAGCCCCAGCCAGACGATGACACCTGTCCATAAACTGAGTAGCGTCTTCAATGCAAGATAGTGCGAAACGCCTTTAAGTGCGCGGTGTAATCCCGCGATGTGAATCTGTGGATTATTCAGCGCAAAACGCATTTTGTAAGGGACGTGGCGCACTTCAAACAGCATAAAAACTACGGTCATCACCAGCAAAAGCACGCTCGCCATTGCCCCGGAAAGCCCGGTCATTAGCGCTGTGGTGAAGGTAACCACTTTTTCCGAGTCCATCCGCTGCAGCATTCGCTCCGGCGACATATGCAAATTAAGAAAAGGCAACATCTCCTGCAATTTAAAAAGTTTGCGCGTCAGCTCCTTATTAAACTTCGGCAGCATAGAGATAAATTCGTTAAACGATGCCGCCAGTACGCCGACCAGCGCGGTTAGTGCGATCAGCATCACCACCACTACAATCGTAATGGCAACGGGGCGTTGTACTCCCCGACGAATAAACCAGGTAACGAGCGGGTTGAGGACGATGGCAAAAAACAGCGCCAGTAACAGCTGCACAATGATATCTGCCGCTGCGTGAATGCCCGCGAGGATCACTACCAGCGAGGCCAGCTTGAGCAGAATGTGCATGCCCGTTTTATCGGGTTGAGGGGTTTCCATTGGGGCTTCCTTGTGACTTTTTGTATTAAGTGTAGCGGGAGTCACGCCAGCAATATTCTGATTCTTACTGCTGATTTTCACGTCAGCACGTGGTAAAAATGAAACACTGTTGTAAAAATGTGGTGATCCTCATGCCCGAACCCGTAGCCGAACCCGCGCTAAACGGATTGCGCCTGAATTTGCGCATTGTCTCCATTGTCATGTTTAACTTCGCCAGCTACCTCACCATCGGGTTGCCGCTCGCTGTATTACCGGGCTATGTCCATGATGTGATGGGCTTTAGCGCTTTCTGGGCAGGATTGGTTATCAGCCTGCAATATTTCGCCACCTTGCTGAGCCGTCCTCATGCCGGACGTTACGCCGATTTGCTGGGCCCCAAAAAGATTGTCGTCTTCGGTTTATGCGGCTGCTTTTTGAGCGGTCTGGGATATCTGACGGCAGGATTAACCGCCAGTCTGCCCGTCATCAGCCTGTTATTACTTTGCCTGGGACGCGTGATCCTTGGGATTGGGCAAAGTTTTGCCGGAACGGGATCGACCCTGTGGGGCGTTGGCGTGGTTGGCTCGCTGCATATCGGGCGAGTGATTTCGTGGAACGGCATTGTCACTTACGGGGCGATGGCGATGGGTGCGCCGTTAGGCGTCGTGTTTTATCACTGGGGCGGCTTGCAGGCGTTAGCGTTAATCATTATGGGCGTGGCGCTGGTGGCCATTTTGTTGGCGATCCCGCGTCCGACGGTAAAAGCCAGTAAAGGCAAACCGCTGCCGTTTCGCGCGGTGCTTGGGCGCGTCTGGCTGTACGGTATGGCACTGGCACTGGCTTCCGCCGGATTTGGCGTCATCGCCACCTTTATCACGCTGTTTTATGACGCTAAAGGTTGGGACGGTGCGGCTTTCGCGCTGACGCTGTTTAGCTGTGCGTTTGTCGGTACGCGTTTGTTATTCCCTAACGGCATTAACCGTATCGGTGGCTTAAACGTAGCGATGATTTGCTTTAGCGTTGAGATAATCGGCCTGCTACTGGTTGGCGTGGCGACTATGCCGTGGATGGCGAAAATCGGCGTCTTACTGGCGGGGGCCGGGTTTTCGCTGGTGTTCCCGGCATTGGGTGTAGTGGCGGTAAAAGCGGTTCCGCAGCAAAATCAGGGGGCGGCGCTGGCAACTTACACCGTATTTATGGATTTATCGCTTGGCGTGACTGGACCACTGGCTGGGCTGGTGATGAGCTGGGCGGGCGTACCCGTGATTTATCTGGCGGCGGCGGGACTGGTCGCAATCGCGTTATTACTGACGTGGC
>NZ_CAOLGM010000037.1:0-7736 GCF_948475835.1 uncultured Escherichia sp.
AAGTCCGGACGCATCAGGTCATCGTTCTCATACTGCAGAGAAGAGGTGTCGATGGACACTTTAGCGGCGAATTTCTTGAAGTTCAGCGGCAGTTTTTCAGACCACAGAATGGTCATGTTCGGTTCCGGAGACGGACCCATGGTGTACAGGGTGTTCAGGAAACGGAAGCTGTTTTTGGTAACCAGGGTACGACCGTCGAGGCCCATACCACCGATAGATTCGGTTGCCCAGATCGGGTCGCCAGAGAACAGTTCATCGTATTCCGGAGTACGCAGGAAGCGAACCATACGCAGTTTCATGACCAGGTGGTCAACCATTTCCTGCGCTTCTTGTTCGGTGATCTTGCCAGCTTTCAGGTCACGTTCGATGTACACATCCAGGAAGGTGGAGGTACGACCGAAGGACATTGCAGCACCGTTCTGAGACTTAACAGCAGCCAGGTAGCCGAAGTAAGTCCACTGGATAGCTTCCTGAGCTTTGGTAGCCGGACCAGAGATGTCGTAGCCGTATTTCGCAGCCATTTCTTTCATCTGACCCAGAGCGCGGTGCTGTTCAGCGATTTCTTCGCGCAGACGGATAGTCTGTTCCAGGTTTACGCCGTTTTCCAGATCAGCCTGCAGAGAAGTGAACTGTGCCAGTTTGTCTTTCATCAGGTAGTCGATACCGTACAGCGCAACGCGACGGTAGTCACCGATGATACGGCCACGGCCATATGCATCTGGCAGACCGGTCAGAACACCAGATTTACGGCAACGCAGGATGTCCGGAGTGTAAACGTCGAACACGCCCTGGTTGTGAGTTTTACGGTATTCAGTGAAGATTTTTTTGATCATCGGATCCAGTTCGCGGTTGTACGCTTTGCAGGAACCTTCGATCATTTTGATACCACCGAACGGGATAAGAGCACGTTTCAGCGGAGCTTCAGTCTGCAGACCAACGATTTTCTCAAGCTGCTTGTTGATGTAGCCAGCGTCGTGAGAGGTGATGGTGGAAGCAACAGCGGTGTCAAAGTCAACTGGCGCGTGAGTGCGGTTTTCCAGTTTAACGCCTTCCATTACTTTGTCCCACAGGGTGGTGGTCGCTTCAGTAGCGCCAGCCAGGAAGGACTCGTCACCCTCGTACGGAGTGTAGTTTTTCTGAATGAAGTCACGGACGTTTACTTCATTCTGCCAGTCACCTTTGGTAAAACCTTCCCAGGCTGTGGCTAACTTTTCATTAAGCTCGGACATGTAACACCTACCTTCTTAAGTGGATTTTTTATTTACTGCGTACTTCGACAACCATTAATGGTGATCGTTTTCACGCAGGTAAATGACCCAGTATGTCAACCCAACCAACAAACCACCGCCGATAATATTACCGATCGTAACCGGAATCAGGTTATCAGTGATGAAGTTCATCACGGTCAGGTGAGAAAAATTTTCCGGTGCAGAACCGACAGCGGTCCAGAATTCCGGAGATGCGAAGTCGCGGATTACAATACCCATCGGGATCATAAACATGTTTGCGATACTGTGCTCAAAACCGCTGGCAACAAACATCGCGACCGGCAGCACCATAATGAACGCTTTGTCCATCAGGCTACGGCCAGAATAACTCATCCATACTGCCAGACATACCATCAGGTTTGCCAGGATACCAAGGCAGACGGCCTCAATAAAAGTATGGTGCACTTTGTGGTCGGCGGTTTGTAGGACGTTTAGTCCCCATTGACCATTTGCGGTCATATACTCGCCGGAAAGCCACATTAAAAGTACAAACAGCAGTGCGCCGACCAGGTTGCCAAAATAGACATTTAGCCAGTTTTTCGCCAACTGACCCCAGGTGATGCGCCCACTCGCCTTAGCAACAACAATCAACACTGTGGAAGTAAAGAGATCGGCTCCGCAGACAACACAAAGAATCAGCCCCAGAGAGAAGCAAATGCCGCCAACCAGTTTTGCCATGCCGAAGGGCATTGTGCCTGTGCCAGTGGTTGCTGTGATATAGAAGACGAATGCGATTGAGATGAAAACACCGGCGGTAATCGCCAGATAGAAAGTCTTAAGCGGATGTTTCGTTGCTTTATAGACACCCGCCTCTTCGGCCACTTTGGCCATTGCAGCAGGAAGTAAAAGATCAAAAGGGTTGTCAGCTTTCACACTAACTCTCTCTTTATTAAGTCGGCGACGAGATACTAACAAAGCATTATAGATGAGAAATTGATATAGATCATATCTCGCCTGGCTTATAGGCCCGTAACTCGCATGGTTTTTATGCAAATACGGAGTAAATATTTGATTATCCAAATAAAAATAAATTTTAAAAATTAACAAATGAGTTGAATTTTTTCCGCATCCTCCGCTAAAACAGTTAATTAAAAGGGAGCATCAGGCGAATAAAGTAACAATATCGATCGTATTTATTAAATACAAATTACCGATATTTAACCTTATAATTACAATTATTTTATTAATGCAAATATATGTAAAGCGGGGCATTAAAAAAACGCCCCGTAATATAACTCAGACTAATCATTAAGCCTACATTGCGTAGGCTATTTGATTTTATTTTGCCCAGAATGCTGCTTTGGCGCGCTGCAGCTTTTCGTAGGCCTTCAACAACGACTGATGTGCAGCAAACGCGTGCAGATCGCTATCTACCGGTTGCAGGCCGTAAAACGCCGCTTCGCCGCTAATTGCCGCACTGGCGGCTTCTACGGCATCTGCGCCGTACATGCGAACAAACGCATTCAGATATTGCAGCGGCTGGCGATCTTCTTCCTGTGCCAGTAATAACAACGTTTGCAGGCAGCGATAATAGTTGGCGCGTTCCGGACTAAATACTGATGAGTTAAACTCCATCGTCCATTCGGTCCAGACCAGAGCCTGTTCCAGATCGCCACCAGCCAGCGCCAGCATGGCTTTTAATTCACCGATACGCAGGGTGTACCAACCGTTATCCGACCCGGTCGCCAGACCCAACAGCTCACGCACGCGGGTAAAGTCATCAAAACCTTCTTCATCCAGTTGCTCGATGAGGTTCAGGTAATCTTCTTTTTCCCACTCGCTGCCTGGTAGCGAAAGAATCGTTTCACGTAAATGGCTGCCCATACTGTTATTCGCGAGCCACAGATCTTCAGCCGGATAAATATCGGACATGCCAGGCACGATAATGCGGCAAGCGTAGACACCCAGATGCTCGTAATCGGCAATATAAACTTCTTTATCTTCCTTTTTGAAGATAGCCATCAGCGTGGCGAACTCTTCTTCCGTGGTGCCGGAGAAATTCCAGTCCACAAACGGATAATCGGCATCCTGCTTGAACAGGTCCCAGGAGATTAAACCGCTGGAATCGATAAAGTGCGTTTCGAGGTTGGTATGTTCAGCGACTTCTTCATCATCGAAGGTTGGCGGAGTAAACACATCCAAATCTTTCAGGCCACGACCTTGCAGCAGCTCGGTCACGGTACGTTCCAGTGCTACGCCAAAATCAGGATGCGCACCGAAAGAGGCAAAGCAGGTACCGTTAGCAGGATTGAACAGTACCACGCAAATCACCGGATACTGGCCGCCAAGCGAACCGTCATAAGCGAAGATTGGGAAACCCTCCGCTTCCAGCGTTTCGATGGCTTCAACTACTGCTGGGTAACGCGCCAGCACGTCTGCCGGGATCTCTGGCAGGCTGATGCTTTCAGCAATAATGCGGTTTTTCACGTAGCGTTCGAAAACTTCAGACAATCCCTGAACGCGTGCTTCGTTGCGGGTATTACCTGCGGACATACCGTTGGAGACGTACAGGTTACCAATGATATTCATCGGAATATAAACGGTCTGATTGTCGGACTGACGCGTAAACGGCAGGCCGCAAATACCACGATCTTCGTTACCGGATTGTAGGTCAATCAGCATGCTGCCGGTCAGTTCATTCTCCGGATCATAAAACGCGCGCAGACGGTCATCGAGTAGTCCTTCTGGCACATCGTCATTTTCGGTCAGTGGGAACCATTTTTCGTTGGGATAATGCACGAACGGACCGTTGGCGATGGTTTCGCCCAGCCAGAAATCAGCAAAAAAGTAGTTGGTTGAGAGACGCTCGAAATATTCACCAAGTGCAGAAGCCAGCGCCGCTTTTTTGGTTGCGCCTTTACCGTTGGTAAAACACAGTGCGCACTCTTTGTCGCGAATATGTACAGACCAGACGTTAGGCACAGGATTCAGCCAGGAGGCCTCTTCAATCTGAAAGCCGAGGTCTGAAAGTTTTTGCTGGAAGCGAGCGATGGAATCTTCCAGAGCGGCATCTTTGCCGGGGATAAATGTTTGCGTCATGAAAATCACTTTAGTCGTACGGAAAGCGCGCAATAATACGGGTTTTATCTCAAAGGCGCTATCACCGCCGCCATGCCGATGAACTGTTGACTATGCTTTTAGCGGATAAACCACGATAAGAGCATAAAAATGAAGGCGTTCGATCTCCACCGTATGGCATTTGATAAAGTGCCTTTTGATTTCCTTGGCGAAGTTGCACTACGTAGTCTTTATACCTTTGTACTGGTTTTTTTGTTCCTCAAAATGACCGGAAGACGCGGTGTGCGACAGATGTCGCTGTTTGAAGTGTTAATTATTCTCACGCTGGGTTCAGCGGCGGGAGATGTGGCGTTTTATGATGATGTGCCGATGGTGCCGGTACTTATCGTCTTTATCACTCTGGCGTTGTTATACCGCCTGGTAATGTGGTTGATGGCGCACAGTGAAAAACTGGAAGATTTACTGGAAGGTAAGCCGGTTGTTATTATTGAAGATGGCGAGCTGGCCTGGTCGAAACTCAATAACTCCAACATGACGGAATTTGAGTTCTTTATGGAGCTACGATTGCGTGGCGTGGAGCAGCTGGGGCAGGTACGTCTGGCGATTCTCGAAACCAACGGGCAAATCAGTGTCTATTTCTTTGAAGATGACAAGGTGAAACCGGGTTTACTTATTTTACCCAGTGATTGTACGCAGCGTTACAAAGTGGTGCCGGAGTCGGCGGACTATGCCTGTATTCGTTGTAGTGAAATCATTCATATGAAAGCGGGGGAAAAACAATTATGTCCGCGCTGTGCAAATCCAGAATGGACGAAGGCAAGTCGGGCAAAACGGGTGACCTGACAGTAAAAACATCGGCTTTTTGCTAATAATCCGAGAGATTCTTTTGTGTGATGCAAGCCACATTTTTGCCCTCAACGGTTTTACTCATTGCGATGTGTGTCACTGAATGATAAAACCGATAGCCACAGGAATAATGTATTACCTGTGGTCGCAATCGATTGACCGCGGGTTAATAGCAACGCAACGTGGTGAGGGGAAATGGCTCAAATCTTCAATTTTAGTTCTGGTCCGGCAATGCTACCGGCAGAGGTGCTTAAACAGGCTCAACAGGAACTGCGCGACTGGAACGGTCTTGGTACGTCGGTGATGGAAGTGAGTCACCGTGGCAAAGAGTTCATTCAGGTTGCAGAGGAAGCCGAGAAGGATTTTCGCGATCTTCTTAATGTCCCCTCCAACTACAAGGTATTATTCTGCCATGGCGGTGGTCGCGGTCAGTTTGCTGCGGTACCGCTGAATATTCTCGGTGATAAAACCACCGCAGATTATGTTGATGCCGGTTACTGGGCGGCAAGTGCCATTAAAGAAGCGAAAAAATACTGCACGCCTAATGTCTTTGACGCCAAAGTGACTGTTGATGGTCTGCGCGCGGTTAAGCCAATGCGTGAATGGCAACTCTCTGATAATGCTGCTTATATGCATTACTGCCCGAATGAAACCATCGACGGTATCGCCATCGACGAAACGCCAGACTTCGGCAAAGATGTGGTGGTCGCCGCCGACTTCTCTTCAACCATTCTTTCCCGTCCGATTGACGTCAGCCGTTATGGCGTGATTTACGCTGGCGCGCAGAAAAATATCGGCCCGGCTGGCCTGACAATCGTCATCGTTCGTGAAGATTTGCTGGGCAAAGCGAATATCGCGTGTCCGTCGATTCTGGATTATTCCATCCTCAACGATAACGACTCCATGTTTAACACGCCGCCGACATTTGCCTGGTATCTGTCTGGTCTGGTCTTTAAATGGCTGAAAGCGAACGGCGGTGTAGCTGCAATGGATAAAATCAATCAGCAAAAAGCAGAACTGCTGTATGGGGTGATTGATAACAGCGATTTCTACCGCAATGACGTGGCGAAAGTTAACCGTTCGCGGATGAACGTACCGTTCCAGTTGGCAGATAGTGCGCTTGACAAATTGTTCCTTGAAGAGTCTTTTGCTGCAGGCCTTCATGCACTGAAAGGTCACCGTGTGGTCGGCGGAATGCGCGCGTCTATTTATAACGCCATGCCGCTGGAAGGCGTTAAAGCGCTGACAGACTTCATGGTTGAGTTCGAACGCCGTCACGGCTAATGCCGAAATTTTGCTTAATCCCCACAGCCAGCCTGTGGGGTTTTTATTTCTGTTGTTGAGAGTTGAGTTCATGGAATCCCTGACGTTACAACCCATCGCTCGTGTCGATGGCACTATTAATCTGCCCGGTTCCAAGAGCGTTTCTAACCGCGCTTTATTGCTGGCGGCATTAGCACACG
The DNA here is from genome assembly GCF_948475835.1 of uncultured Escherichia sp. Classification (NCBI taxonomy): domain Bacteria; kingdom Pseudomonadati; phylum Pseudomonadota; class Gammaproteobacteria; order Enterobacterales; family Enterobacteriaceae; genus Escherichia; species uncultured Escherichia sp. Next base: position 6,596 of record NZ_CAOLGM010000037.1, read on the forward strand.
GCAAAACAGTATTAACCAATCTGCTGGATAGCGATGACGTGCGCCATATGCTGAATGCATTAACAGCGTTAGGGGTAAGCTATACGCTTTCAGCCGATCGTACGCGTTGCGAAATTATCGGTAACGGCGGTCCATTACACGCAGAAGGTGCCCTGGAGTTGTTCCTCGGAAACGCCGGAACGGCAATGCGTCCGCTGGCGGCAGCTCTTTGTCTGGGTAGCAATGATATTGTGCTGACCGGTGAGCCGCGTATGAAAGAGCGCCCGATTGGTCATCTGGTGGATGCGCTGCGCCTGGGCGGGGCGAAGATCACTTACCTGGAACAAGAAAATTATCCGCCATTGCGTTTACAGGGCGGCTTTACAGGTGGCAATGTTGACGTTGATGGTTCCGTTTCCAGTCAATTCCTCACCGCACTATTAATGACTGCGCCGCTTGCGCCGGAAGATACAGTTATTCGTATTAAAGGTGATCTGGTTTCTAAACCTTATATCGACATCACACTCAATCTGATGAAGACGTTTGGTGTTGAAGTTGAAAATCAGCACTATCAACAATTTGTCGTAAAAGGTGGTCAATCTTATCAGTCACCGGGTACTTATTTGGTCGAAGGCGATGCATCTTCGGCTTCTTACTTTCTGGCAGCAGCAGCAATCAAAGGCGGCACTGTAAAAGTGACCGGTATTGGACGTAACAGTATGCAGGGTGATATTCGCTTTGCTGATGTGCTGGAAAAAATGGGCGCGACCATTTGCTGGGGCGATGATTATATTTCCTGTACGCGTGGTGAACTGAACGCTATTGATATGGATATGAACCATATTCCCGATGCGGCGATGACCATTGCCACCGCGGCGTTATTTGCAAAAGGCACCACCACGCTGCGCAATATCTATAACTGGCGTGTTAAAGAGACCGATCGCCTGTTTGCGATGGCAACAGAACTGCGTAAAGTCGGTGCGGAAGTAGAAGAGGGGCACGATTACATTCGTATCACTCCACCGGAAAAACTGAATTTTGCCGAGATCGCGACATACAATGATCACCGGATGGCGATGTGTTTCTCGCTGGTGGCGTTGTCAGATATTCCAGTGACGATTCTTGATCCAAAATGTACGGCCAAAACATTTCCGGATTATTT
>NZ_CAOLGM010000037.1:7746-34899 GCF_948475835.1 uncultured Escherichia sp.
CTGGCGCGGATTAGCCAGGCAGCCTGAATGAACAACGGGCAATAAATAGCCAAATCTTTCTTTATCAAAACGTCGGCACATTGTCGGCGTTTTTTTTCGGACCTTGTGAGTCATTTTGATTAATGGTAGCGTCGCTTGTCAATGTAAGTTGTTGATACATAATATTTATATATGATTAATCAACGGATGATTCACATGAAGAATACTAAATTACTGCTGGCGATTGCGACCTCTGCAGCATTACTGACAGGGTGTCAAAATACCCACGGTATTGATACCAATATGGCTATCAGCTCCGGTTTAAATGCCTATAAAGCAGCAACATTAAGCGATGCCGATGCAAAAGCGATTGCCAATCAGGGCTGTGCCGAAATGGACAGCGGCAATCAAGTCGCAAGTAAATCCAGCAAGTACGGTAAACGTCTGGCAAAAATCGCCAAAGCATTGGGTAACAATATTAATGGCACGCCGGTCAACTATAAGGTTTATATGACCAGCGACGTCAACGCATGGGCGATGGCGAACGGCTGTGTTCGTGTATACAGTGGCCTGATGGACATGATGAATGACAACGAAATTGAAGGTGTTCTGGGCCATGAACTGGGCCACGTCGCGTTGGGTCACTCGCTGGCTGAAATGAAAGCTTCTTATGCGATCGTTGCCGCACGCGATGCCATTTCAGCTACCAGCGGTGTTGCTTCCCAGCTTTCCCGCTCACAATTGGGTGATATCGCAGAAGGCGCTATCAATGCTAAATACTCCCGTGATAAAGAGTCCGAAGCAGATGATTTCTCCTTTGATCTGTTGAAGAAACGTGGCATCAGTACCCAGGGGCTGGTTGGTAGCTTTGAAAAACTGGCTAGCCTGGATGGCGGTCGCACCCAGTCCATGTTTGACTCTCACCCACCATCAACAGAGCGTGCGCAACACATCCGTGATCGTATCGCCTCTGGTAAGTAAATCATTGTCATCTTTCGGGCTGGTCTTCTGCCAGCCCGCTATAATTGCGCAATAAATCCCCATCTGAATACAGACAAAACTGGTTTTTGCACACAACGTTAACGATTTGTGGCGTCGGCGCGTATAATGCGCGCGGTTATGTTAACGGTACGCCTGTTTTAAGGAGATAAAGATGACGGCAATTGCCCCGGTTATTACCATTGATGGCCCAAGCGGTGCAGGGAAAGGCACCTTGTGTAAGGCTATGGCGGAAGCATTGCAATGGCATCTGCTGGATTCGGGTGCAATTTATCGCGTACTGGCATTGGCGGCATTACATCACCATGTTGATGTTGCGTCAGAAGATGCGCTGGTACCGCTGGCATCCCATCTGGATGTACGTTTTGTGTCAACCAATGGCAATCTGGAAGTGATCCTCGAAGGGGAAGATGTCAGCGGCGAAATTCGTACTCAGGAAGTGGCGAATGCAGCTTCACAAGTCGCGGCATTCCCACGCGTTCGTGAAGCATTATTGCGTCGCCAACGCGCGTTTCGCGAATTACCAGGCCTGATTGCCGATGGCCGCGACATGGGAACGGTGGTATTCCCTGATGCGCCAGTGAAAATTTTCCTTGACGCCTCCTCGGAAGAACGAGCGCATCGCCGCATGCTACAGTTGCAGGAGAAGGGCTTTAGTGTTAACTTTGAGCGCCTTTTGGCCGAGATCAAAGAACGCGACGACCGCGATCGTAACCGAGCGGTAGCGCCACTGGTTCCGGCAGCCGATGCTTTAGTGTTGGATTCCACCACCTTAAGCATTGAGCAAGTGATTGAAAAAGCGCTACAATACTCGCGCCAGAAATTGGCTCTCGCATAAGCGACCGAATTTGCAGTACCCCCGTTGCAATGGAATGACAGCGGGTATGTTAAACAACCCCATCCGGCATGGAGCCAGGTGGACGTTAAATATAAACCTGAAGATTAAACATGACTGAATCTTTTGCTCAACTCTTTGAAGAGTCCTTAAAAGAAATCGAAACCCGCCCGGGTTCTATCGTTCGTGGCGTTGTTGTTGCTATCGACAAAGACGTAGTACTGGTTGACGCTGGTCTGAAATCTGAGTCCGCCATCCCGGCTGAGCAGTTCAAAAACGCCCAAGGCGAGCTGGAAATCCAGGTAGGTGACGAAGTTGACGTTGCTCTGGACGCAGTAGAAGACGGCTTCGGTGAAACTCTGCTGTCCCGTGAGAAAGCTAAACGTCACGAAGCCTGGATCACGCTGGAAAAAGCTTACGAAGATGCTGAAACTGTTACCGGTGTTATCAACGGCAAAGTTAAGGGCGGCTTCACTGTTGAGCTGAACGGTATTCGTGCGTTCCTGCCAGGTTCTCTGGTAGACGTTCGTCCGGTGCGTGACACTCTGCACCTGGAAGGCAAAGAGCTTGAATTCAAAGTAATCAAGCTGGATCAGAAGCGCAACAACGTTGTTGTTTCTCGTCGTGCCGTTATCGAATCCGAAAACAGCGCAGAGCGCGATCAGCTGCTGGAAAACCTGCAGGAAGGCATGGAAGTTAAAGGTATCGTTAAGAACCTCACTGACTACGGTGCATTCGTTGATCTGGGCGGCGTTGACGGCCTGCTGCACATCACTGACATGGCCTGGAAACGCGTTAAGCATCCGAGCGAAATCGTCAACGTGGGCGACGAAATCACTGTTAAAGTGCTGAAGTTCGACCGCGAACGTACCCGTGTATCTCTGGGCCTGAAACAGCTGGGCGAAGATCCGTGGGTAGCTATCGCTAAACGTTATCCGGAAGGTACCAAACTGACTGGTCGCGTGACCAACCTGACCGACTACGGCTGCTTCGTTGAAATCGAAGAAGGCGTTGAAGGCCTGGTACACGTTTCCGAAATGGATTGGACCAACAAAAACATCCACCCGTCCAAAGTTGTTAACGTTGGCGATGTAGTGGAAGTTATGGTTCTGGATATCGACGAAGAACGTCGTCGTATCTCCCTGGGGCTGAAACAGTGCAAAGCTAACCCGTGGCAGCAGTTCGCGGAAACCCACAACAAGGGCGACCGTGTTGAAGGTAAAATCAAGTCTATCACTGACTTCGGTATCTTCATCGGCCTGGACGGCGGCATCGACGGCCTGGTTCACCTGTCTGACATCTCCTGGAACGTTGCAGGCGAAGAAGCAGTTCGTGAATACAAAAAAGGCGACGAAATCGCTGCAGTTGTTCTGCAGGTTGACGCAGAACGTGAACGTATCTCCTTGGGCGTTAAACAGCTCGCAGAAGATCCGTTCAACAACTGGGTTGCTCTGAACAAGAAAGGCGCTATCGTAACCGGTAAAGTAACTGCAGTTGACGCTAAAGGCGCAACCGTAGAACTGGCTGACGGCGTTGAAGGTTACCTGCGTGCTTCTGAAGCATCCCGTGACCGCGTTGAAGACGCTACCCTGGTTCTGAGCGTTGGCGACGAAGTTGAAGCTAAATTCACCGGCGTTGATCGTAAAAACCGCGCAATCAGCCTGTCTGTTCGTGCGAAAGACGAAGCTGACGAGAAAGATGCAATCGCAACTGTTAACAAACAGGAAGATGCAAACTTCTCCAACAACGCAATGGCTGAAGCTTTCAAAGCAGCTAAAGGCGAGTAATTCTCTGACTCTTCGGGATTTTTATTCCGAAGTTTGTTGAGTTTACTTGACAGATTGCAGGTTTCGTCCTGTAATCAAGCACTAAGGGCGGCTACGGCCGCCCTTAATCAATGCAGCAACAGCAGCCGCTTAATTTGCCTTTAAGGAACCGGAGGAATCATGACCAAGTCAGAATTGATAGAAAGACTTGCCACCCAGCAATCGCACATTCCCGCCAAGACGGTTGAAGATGCAGTAAAAGAGATGCTGGAGCATATGGCCTCGACTCTTGCGCAGGGCGAGCGTATTGAAATCCGCGGTTTCGGCAGTTTCTCTTTGCACTACCGCGCACCACGTACCGGACGTAATCCGAAGACTGGCGATAAAGTAGAACTGGAAGGAAAATACGTTCCTCACTTTAAACCTGGTAAAGAACTGCGCGATCGCGCCAATATTTACGGTTAAGTTTTTACTCAAACTTGAACGCGAGAAAAGCACCTGTCGGGTGCTTTTTTCATTTCTCTAATCAGGAACTGGAAGCTGCCTCGCAGAGTTTTGAGCAGTTTTCACCCTTTCGTTAAATTCTTCTGAATGTGCCTCGGGGAACGCAAAATTCCCACCAGACAACCGCTCAACAAAGTTGCACACTTTCCATAAACAGGGAGGGGTGCATGAAAATAACGACAGTCGGCGTATGCATAATTTGCGGAATTTTTCCGTTGCTGATTTTGCCCCAATTGCCTGGGACATTAACCCTTGCGTTTCTGACTCTCTTCGCCTGCGTACTGGCATTTATCCCTGTTAAAACCGTCCGTTATATCGCGCTGACGTTGCTGTTTTTCGTTTGGGGCATATTATCAGCAAAGCAAATTTTGTGGGCAGGAGAAACCTTAACTGGCGCGACGCAGGATGCAATTGTTGAGATCACTGCAACTGACGGCATGACCACTCATTACGGTCAAATTACTCATCTACAAGGTCGACGTATATTCCCTGCGCCAGGCCTTGTGCTGTATGGCGAATATCTTCCGCAAGCGGTTTGTGCTGGACAACAATGGTCAATGAAACTCAAAGTTCGTGCGGTTCATGGCCAACTTAATGATGGCGGCTTTGATAGCCAGCGTTATGCCATTGCCCAGCATCAACCGCTCACCGGCCGCTTTCTGCAGGCAAGTGTTATTGAACCGAATTGTAGCCTGCGTGCACAGTATCTGGCGTCACTACAAACAACGCTGCAACCCTATCCGTGGAATGCGGTTATTCTTGGTTTAGGTATGGGGGAACGGTTATCCGTCCCCAAAGAAATCAAAAATATCATGCGCGATACTGGAACGGCGCATTTAATGGCGATATCGGGATTGCACATCGCTTTTGCGGCGTTGCTGGCTGCCGGACTCATTCGCAGTGGACAAATTTTTCTGCCTGGGCGCTGGATCCACTGGCAAATACCATTAATTGGTGGGATCTGCTGTGCTGCTTTTTATGCCTGGTTGACGGGAATGCAACCTCCTGCATTGCGTACCGTGGTGGCGCTTGCTACGTGGGGAATGCTTAAGTTAAGTGGGCGACAGTGGAGTGGCTGGGATGTATGGATATGTTGTCTGGCGGCAATTTTGCTGATGGATCCTGTTGCCATTCTCTCGCAAAGTTTATGGCTCTCTGCCGCTGCGGTCGCGGCACTGATTTTTTGGTATCAGTGGTTTCCCTGTCCTGAGTGGCAACTGCCGCCGGTATTGCGTGCAGTTGTTTCCCTCATCCATCTGCAACTGGGTATCACACTTCTGCTTATGCCCGTGCAAATCGTCATATTTCATGGCATTAGTCTGACCTCGTTTATTGCAAATCTATTAGCAATTCCCTTGGTGACATTTATCACGGTTCCGTTGATCCTCGCCGCGATGGTTGTGCATTTAAGCGGGCCGTTAATCCTGGAGCAAGGGTTATGGTTTCTTGCCGACCGGTCTTTGGCTTTACTTTTCTGGGGGTTAAAGAGTTTGCCAGAAGGGTGGATCAACATTGCTGAACGTTGGCAATGGCTATCATTTTCCCCATGGTTCTTACTGGTGGTATGGCGATTAAACGCCTGGCGAACGTTGCCAGCAATGTGTGTGGCTGTAGGCTTGCTGATGTGCTGGCCGCTATGGCAAAAACCTCGACCTGACGAGTGGCAGGTGTACATGCTTGATGTCGGGCAAGGGCTGGCAATGGTGATAGCCAGAAACGGCAAAGCGATTCTCTATGACACAGGACTGGCCTGGCCCGAAGGGGATAGTGGGCAACAACTGATTATCCCCTGGCTCCACTGGCATAATCTTGAACCGGAAGGCGTTATTCTGAGTCATGAACATCTGGATCACCGGGGAGGGCTGGACTCAATATTGCACACATGGCCGATGTTATGGATCAGAAGTCCGTTAAACTGGGAACATCATCAGCCCTGTGTGCGTGGCGAAGCGTGGCAATGGCAAGGATTGCGTTTCAGCGTGCACTGGCCTTTACAAGCTAGCAACGATAAAGGAAATAACCATTCCTGTGTGGTTAAGGTTGATGACGGGACGAATAGCATTCTTCTAACCGGTGATATTGAAGTCCCCGCTGAACAAAAGATGCTAAGCCGTTACTGGCAGCAAGTGCAGACAACATTGCTTCAGGTACCTCACCATGGCAGTAATACCTCATCATCGTTGCCATTAATTCAGCGAGTGAATGGAAAAGTGGCACTCGCATCGGCATCGTGCTATAACGCATGGCGATTGCCCTCTAATAAAGTTAAGCATCGCTATCAACAGCAAGGATATCAATGGCTTGATACTCCACATCAGGGTCAAGTGACGGTCAATTTTTCAGCGCAAGGCTGGCGGATTAGCAGCCTCAGAGAGCAAATTTTACCTCGTTGGTATCATCAGTGGTTTGGCGTGCCAGTGGATAACGGGTAGAATATGCGGCTATTTCAACAAATGCTGGTTTTTTGAATGCATAACGACAAAGATCTCTCTACGTGGCAGACGTTCCGCCGACTGTGGCCAACCATTGCGCCTTTTAAAGCGGGTCTGATCGTGGCGGGCGTAGCGTTAATCCTCAACGCAGCCAGCGATACCTTCATGTTATCGCTCCTTAAGCCACTTCTTGATGATGGCTTTGGTAAAACAGATCGCTCCGTGCTGGTGTGGATGCCGCTGGTGGTGATCGGGCTGATGATTTTACGTGGTATCACCAGCTATGTCTCCAGCTACTGTATCTCCTGGGTATCAGGAAAGGTGGTAATGACCATGCGTCGCCGCCTGTTTGGTCACATGATGGGAATGCCGGTTTCATTTTTTGACAAACAGTCAACGGGGACGCTGTTGTCACGTATCACCTACGATTCCGAACAGGTTGCTTCTTCTTCTTCCGGCGCACTGATAACGGTTGTGCGTGAAGGTGCGTCAATCATCGGCCTGTTCATCATGATGTTCTATTACAGTTGGCAACTGTCGATCATTTTGATTGTGCTGGCACCGATTGTTTCGATTGCGATTCGCGTAGTATCGAAGCGTTTTCGCAACATCAGTAAAAACATGCAGAACACCATGGGGCAGGTGACCACCAGCGCCGAACAAATGCTGAAGGGCCACAAAGAAGTATTGATTTTCGGTGGTCAGGAAGTGGAAACGAAACGCTTTGATAAAGTCAGCAACCGAATGCGTCTTCAGGGGATGAAAATGGTTTCAGCCTCTTCCATCTCTGATCCGATCATTCAGCTGATCGCCTCTTTGGCGCTGGCGTTTGTTCTGTATGCGGCGAGCTTCCCAAGTGTCATGGATAGCCTGACTGCCGGTACGATTACCGTTGTTTTCTCTTCAATGATTGCACTGATGCGTCCGCTGAAATCACTGACCAACGTTAACGCCCAGTTCCAGCGCGGTATGGCGGCTTGTCAGACGCTGTTTACCATTCTGGACAGTGAGCAGGAGAAAGACGAAGGTAAGCGCGTGATCGAGCGTGCGACTGGCGACGTGGAATTCCGCAATGTCACCTTTACTTATCCGGGACGTGACGTACCTGCATTGCGTAACATCAACCTGAAAATTCCGGCAGGGAAGACGGTTGCTCTGGTTGGACGCTCTGGTTCAGGTAAATCAACCATCGCCAGCCTGATCACTCGTTTTTACGATATTGATGAAGGCGAAATCCTGATGGATGGTCACGATCTGCGCGAGTATACCCTGGCGTCGTTACGTAACCAGGTTGCTCTGGTGTCGCAGAATGTCCATCTGTTTAACGATACGGTTGCTAACAACATTGCTTACGCACGGACTGAACAGTACAGCCGTGAGCAAATTGAAGAAGCGGCGCGTATGGCCTACGCCATGGACTTCATCAATAAGATGGATAACGGTCTCGATACAGTGATTGGTGAAAACGGCGTGCTGCTCTCTGGCGGTCAGCGTCAGCGTATTGCTATCGCTCGAGCCTTGCTGCGTGATAGCCCGATTCTGATTCTGGATGAAGCTACCTCGGCTCTGGATACCGAATCCGAACGTGCGATTCAGGCGGCACTGGATGAGTTGCAGAAAAACCGTACCTCTCTGGTGATTGCCCACCGCTTGTCTACCATTGAAAAGGCAGACGAAATCGTGGTCGTCGAGGATGGTGTCATTGTGGAACGCGGTACGCATAACGATTTGCTTGAGCACCGCGGCGTTTACGCGCAACTTCACAAAATGCAGTTTGGCCAATGATCGAAAAAATCTGGTCTGGTGAATCCCCTTTGTGGCGGCTATTGCTGCCACTCTCCTGGTTGTATGGCCTGGTGAGTGGCGCGATCCGTCTTTGCTATAAACTAAAACTGAAGCGCGCCTGGCGTGCCCCCGTACCGGTTGTCGTGGTTGGTAATCTCACCGCAGGCGGCAACGGAAAAACCCCGGTCGTTGTCTGGCTGGTGGAACAGTTGCAACAGCGCGGAATTCGAGTGGGGGTCGTATCGCGGGGATATGGTGGTAAGGCTGAATCTTATCCGCTGTTATTGTCGGCAGATACCACAACAGCACAGGCGGGTGATGAACCTGTGTTGATTTATCAACGCACTGATGCGCCTGTTGCGGTTTCTCCCGTTCGTTCTGATGCGGTAAAAGCCATTCTGGCGCAACACCCTGATGTGCAGATCATCGTAACCGACGACGGTTTACAGCATTACCGTCTGGCGCGTGATGTGGAAATTGTCGTTATTGATGGTGTGCGTCGCTTTGGCAATGGCTGGTGGTTGCCGGCGGGGCCAATGCGTGAGCGAGCGGGGCGCTTAAAGTCAGTTGATGCGGTAATCGTCAACGGCGGTGTCCCCCGCAGCGGTGAAATCCCCATGCATCTGCTGCCGGGTCAGGCGGTGAATTTACGTACCGGTACGCGTTGTGATGTTGCTCAGCTTGAACATGTGGTGGCGATGGCAGGGATTGGGCATCCGCCGCGCTTTTTTGCCACGCTGAAGATGTGCGGCGTACAACCGGAAAAATGTGTACCGCTGGCCGATCATCAGTCTTTGAACCATGCGGATGTCAGCGCGTTGGTAAGCACCGGGCAAACGCTGGTAATGACTGAAAAAGATGCGGTGAAATGCCGGGCCTTTGCAGAAGAAAATTGGTGGTATTTGCCTGTAGACGCACAGCTTTCAGGTGATGAACCAGCGAAACTGCTTACGCAACTAACCTCGCTGGCTTCTGGCAACTAGTTACGCCGCGGCAGCGTTCGATTGATGGAGTCATGAATGTCGCTGCCGCACCTCTCCCTTGCTGATGCGCGTAATCTTCACCTTGCCGCACAAGGCCTGTTAAACAAACCCCGCCGTCGAGCGTCGTTGGAGGATATTCCGGCAACGATCTCCCGCATGTCCTTGCTGCAAATCGATACCATCAATATTGTTGCCCGTAGTCCATATCTGGTGCTTTTCAGTCGTCTGGGAAATTATCCTGCCCAGTGGCTGGATGAGTCTCTGGCGCGTGGCGAATTAATGGAATACTGGGCGCATGAAGCCTGCTTTATGCCACGCAGCGACTTTCGTCTTATTCGCCACCGCATGCTGGCACCTGAAAAAATGGGCTGGAAATACAAAGACGCCTGGATGCAGGAACATGAGGCGGAAATTGCACAGTTAATTCAGCATATTCATGATAAGGGGCCGGTACGTTCAGCCGATTTTGAGCATCCTCGTAAAGGTGCAAGCGGCTGGTGGGAATGGAAGCCGCATAAACGGCATCTGGAAGGTTTATTTACTGCCGGAAAGGTGATGGTGATTGAACGGCGCAACTTCCAGCGCGTTTATGATTTAACCCACCGTGTCATGCCTGACTGGGATGATGAGCGCGATCTCGTTTCGCAAACAGAAGCAGAAATCATCATGCTGGATAACAGTGCGCGTAGCCTGGGAATATTCCGCGAACAGTGGCTGGCAGATTACTATCGGCTGAAACGTCCGGCACTGGCGGCGTGGCGCGAAGCGAGGGCTGAACAGCAGCAAATCATTGCTGTGCATGTTGAAAAATTGGGCAATCTTTGGCTGCATGCTGATTTGCTGCCGCTACTCGAGCGTGCGCTGGCCGGAAAGCTCACTGCAACGCACAGCGCGGTACTTTCGCCTTTTGATCCTGTTGTCTGGGATCGCAAACGCGCAGAGCAGCTTTTTGATTTTAGCTACCGGCTGGAGTGCTATACCCCAGCGCCGAAACGCCAGTATGGCTATTTTGTTCTGCCATTATTACATCGTGGGCAATTAGTTGGGCGAATGGATGCCAAAATGCATCGCCAGACAGGCATCCTTGAAGTTATCTCTCTGTGGTTACAGGAAGGCATTAAACCAACGACAATGCTGCAAAAAGGGTTACGTCAGGCGATTACTGATTTCGCGAGCTGGCAGCAGGCAACGCGGGTGACATTAGGACGCTGCCCGCAAGGTCTCTTTACTGATTGCCGCACTGGCTGGGAAATAGACCCCGTCGCATAAATGATTATGATAAGATTTATGCATTCATAACCCGATCCATCTGGAGGAACTATGGATCATCGTCTGCTTGAAATCATTGCCTGCCCGGTTTGCAACGGAAAACTTTGGTATAACCAAGAAAAACAAGAACTTATTTGCAAACTGGACAACCTGGCTTTCCCGCTGCGTGATGGCATTCCAGTGTTGCTGGAAACGGAAGCCCGCGTGCTGACTGCTGATGAGAGTAAATCATGAGTTTTGTGGTCATTATTCCCGCGCGCTACGCGTCAACGCGTCTGCCCGGTAAACCATTGGTTGATATTAATGGCAAACCCATGATTGTTCATGTTCTTGAACGTGCTCGCGAATCAGGTGCCGATCGCATCATCGTGGCAACCGATCATGAGGATGTCGCCCGCGCCGTTGAAGCCGCTGGCGGTGAAGTATGTATGACGCGCGCCGATCACCAGTCAGGGACAGAACGCCTGGCGGAAGTTGTCGAAAAATGCGCATTCAGCGACGACACGGTGATCGTTAATGTGCAGGGTGATGAACCGATGATCCCTGCGACAATCATTCGTCAGGTTGCTGATAACCTCGCTCAGCGTCAGGTGGGTATGGCGACTCTGGCGGTGCCAATCCACAATGCGGAAGAAGCGTTTAACCCGAATGCGGTGAAAGTGGTTCTCGACGCTGAAGGGTATGCACTGTACTTCTCTCGCGCCACCATTCCTTGGGATCGTGATCGTTTTGCAGAAGGCCTTGAAACCGTTGGCGATAACTTCCTGCGTCATCTTGGTATTTATGGCTACCGTGCAGGCTTTATCCGTCGTTACGTCAACTGGCAGCCAAGTCCGTTAGAACACATCGAAATGTTAGAGCAGCTTCGTGTTCTGTGGTACGGCGAAAAAATCCATGTTGCTGTTGCTCAGGAAGTTCCTGGCACAGGTGTGGATACCCCTGAAGATCTTGAGCGCGTTCGCGCTGAAATGCGCTAATTTCACTTCACGACACTTCAGCCAATTTTGGGAGGAGTGTCGTACCGTTACGATTTTCCTCAATTTTTCTTTTCAACAATTGATCTCATTCAGGTGACATCTTTTATATTGGCGCTCATTATGAAAGCAGTAGCTTTTATGAGGGTAATCTGAATGGAACAGCTGCGTGCCGAATTAAGCCATTTACTGGGCGAAAAACTCAGTCGTATTGAGTGCGTCAATGAAAAAGCGGATACGGCGTTGTGGGCTTTGTATGACAGCCAGGGAAACCCAATGCCGTTAATGGCAAGAAGCTTTAGTACGCCCGGAAAAGCCCGACAACTGGCATGGAAAACCACCATGCTGGCAAGAAGTGGGACTGTCCGTATGCCGACTATTTATGGTGTGATGACGCATGAAGAACACCCCGGCCCCGATGTCCTGCTACTGGAGCGGATGCGTGGTGTTTCGGTGGAGGCACCAGCCCGAACACCAGAACGCTGGGAACAACTCAAAGACCAAATCGTTGAAGCCTTACTGGCCTGGCACCGTCAGGACAGTCGCGGTTGCGTCGGCGCGGTCGACAATACTCAGGAAAATTTCTGGCCCTCATGGTACCGGCAACATGTTGAAGTGCTATGGACCACGCTCAATCAGTTCAATAACACCGGTCTGACGATGCAGGATAAGCGGATCCTGTTTCGCACTCGCGAATGTCTCCCGGCATTATTTGAAGGCTTTAACGACAATTGTGTGTTGATTCACGGTAACTTCTGTTTACGCAGCATGCTGAAAGATTCGCGCAGCGATCAGTTACTGGCGATGGTCGGGCCGGGACTAATGCTTTGGGCACCGCGAGAATACGAACTGTTCCGACTAATGGATAATTCTCTGGCGGAAGATTTGCTCTGGAGTTACCTGCAACGCGCGCCAGTGGCGGAGTCGTTCATCTGGCGGCGTTGGTTGTATGTGTTATGGGATGAAGTTGCGCAACTGGTTAATACCGGACGATTTAGTCGGCGCAACTTCGATCTGGCATCAAAATCACTCTTGCCGTGGCTCGCCTGACGGACCTTTCAGCCACTGCCAGATGCGGCCAAGCGTTTCATAGCCAACACGATCGCTATGCATCAGCCAGACCGGAGAAGGGATTGCCCGTTCCCACGGATTAAGCGGCGAGTCGATGGCCAACTGATTCGCCGGGGCTGGTAGCGGATTTAACCCTTCCTGCTGAAAAAAGATCATCGCCCGCGGCAGATGTGATGCGGAGGTCACCAGCAGGAAAGGGGCGTCACCAATCGCCTGTTTCACTGCCGCAGCTTCTTCTTCGGTATCTTTTGGCAAATCCAGGGTGATAATTTGCTCGCGCGGCACGCCCAGCGATTGCGCAACTCTGGCACCTACTTCCGCTGTACTCACCGTATTGGTTTTTGCTACGCCTCCCGTGAAGATCAGTTTTGATCCCGGATTTTCGCGCCATAAGCGAATACCTTCATTCAGGCGTGGCAGACTGTTATTGATTAAATTAGAGCTCGGTGCCCACTGCGGGTTCCAGGTATAACCACCTCCGAGCACCACGATATAGTCCACTTTTTGCGAATTATTCCATGTCGGATAGGTGCTTTCGATGGGACGCAGCAGGCGGTCGGCTACCGGTTGCAAACTCAATAACAAGAGTGCCAGCCACCCAATGCTAATAAAAATCTTCCCGGTTTTTTGAAAACGGCTAAACCACAGCAGCGCCAGGCCAGCGCCAATAATTAACAACATCAGCGGAAGTGGCAGCAACATATTGCCAATCACTTTTTTCAGTGTAAAAAGCATCCTTTCTGGTTCCTTTTTTAACCATATAGCAAGGGATCGCCAGCGATATTACACCAGACGGGTTCATTCTCGCCGTGGCTGTGACAAAATAGCGTCTTTATCAGAAAACGTCTTAGCCAACCGGTGGAGAAAGCAATGCAGGATCGCAATTTTGATGATATTGCGGAAAAGTTTTCCCGTAACATTTACGGCACCACCAAAGGGCAGCTTCGACAGGCTATTCTGTGGCAGGATCTCGATCGCGTGCTGGCGGAAATGGGCCCGCAAAAACTGCGTGTGCTGGATGCTGGCGGTGGAGAAGGGCAGACCGCAATCAAAATGGCCGAGCGTGGGCATCAGGTCATTTTATGCGATCTTTCTGCGCAGATGATCGACCGCGCAAAACAGGCGGCAGAAGCAAAAGGTGTGAGCGACAACATGCAATTTATACATTGCGCCGCTCAGGATGTTGCTTCGCATTTGGAAACGCCCGTTGATCTGATATTGTTCCATGCGGTGCTCGAGTGGGTGGCCGATCCCCGCAGTGTATTGCAGACCCTGTGGTCAGTGTTGCGTCCAGGCGGCGTGTTGTCGTTAATGTTCTACAATGCGCATGGTTTGTTGATGCATAACATGGTCGCCGGGAATTTTGATTACGTGCAGGCGGGAATGCCGAAAAAGAAAAAACGGACGCTTTCGCCAGATTATCCACGCGACCCGGCGCAGGTTTATCTGTGGCTGGAAGAAGCTGGTTGGCAAATTATGGGTAAGACAGGCGTTCGCGTGTTTCATGATTATCTGCGCGAGAAGCACCAGCAGCGCGACTGCTATGAAGCATTACTTGAATTAGAAACGCGTTATTGCCGTCAGGAACCGTATATTACCCTGGGGCGTTATATTCATGTCAACGCGCGCAAACCGCAGAGCAAGGATAAAGTATGAGTGAATTTTCCCAGACAGTCCCCGAACTGGTTGCCTGGGCCAGAAAAAATGACTTCTCCATCTCGCTGCCGGTAGACCGACTCTCTTTTCTGCTGGCGGTTGCCACGCTGAACGGCGAGCGTCTGGATGGTGAGATGAGTGAAGGCGAGCTGGTGGATGCATTCCGCCATGTGAGTGATGCGTTTGAGCAAACCAGCGAAACCATCGGCGTGCGCGCCAATAACGCGATCAACGACATGGTGCGTCAACGTCTGCTGAACCGCTTTACCAGCGAGCAGGCGGAAGGGAACGCAATTTACCGTCTGACGCCGCTCGGCATCGGCATCACTGACTATTACATTCGTCAGCGCGAGTTTTCTACGCTGCGCCTTTCTATGCAGTTGTCGATTGTGGCGGGTGAGCTCAAACGCGCAGCAGATGCCGCCGAAGAGGGCGGTGATGAATTTCACTGGCACCGTAATGTTTATGCTCCACTGAAATATTCGGTAGCAGAAATTTTCGACAGTATCGACCTGACGCAACGTCTGATGGATGAACAGCAGCAGCAGGTGAAGGATGATATCGCCCAGTTGCTGAACAAAGACTGGCGGGCGGCGATTTCCAGCTGTGAATTGTTGCTTTCGGAAACTTCCGGAACGCTGCGTGAATTGCAGGATACGCTGGAAGCGGCAGGCGACAAATTGCAGGCTAATCTGTTGCGCATTCAGGATGCGACGATGACCCATGACGATCTGCATTTCGTCGATCGTCTGGTGTTCGATCTGCAGAGCAAACTCGATCGTATTATCAGTTGGGGCCAGCAATCCATCGACTTGTGGATTGGCTACGACCGCCACGTACACAAATTTATTCGTACCGCGATCGATATGGATAAAAACCGCGTCTTTGCTCAGCGGTTACGTCAGTCGGTACAAACCTATTTTGATGAGCCGTGGGCGCTAACTTATGCCAATGCCGATCGTCTGCTGGATATGCGTGACGAAGAGATGGCACTGCGCGATGAAGAAGTGACTGGGGAACTTCCTGAGGATCTGGAATACGAAGAGTTTAACGAGATCCGCGAACAGCTGGCGGCGATCATCGAAGAACAACTTGCCGTGTACAAAACCAGACAAGTGCCGCTGGATCTTGGTCTGGTGGTACGCGAATATCTGTCACAGTATCCGCGTGCACGTCACTTTGACGTTGCGCGCATTGTTATTGATCAGGCGGTACGTCTTGGCGTAGCGCAAGCAGATTTCACCGGACTGCCAGCGAAATGGCAGCCGATTAATGATTACGGAGCCAAGGTACAGGCGCATGTCATCGACAAATATTGAACAAGTGATGCCGGTTAAGCTGGCGCAGGCGCTGGCGAATCCGTTATTTCCGGCGCTGGACAGCGCCTTACGTTCAGGCCGCCATATTGGCCTCGACGAACTGGATAATCATGCATTCCTGATGGATTTTCAGGAATATCTGGAAGAGTTTTACGCGCGTTATAACGTTGAGCTTATTCGCGCACCAGAAGGGTTCTTCTATTTACGCCCACGTTCCACCACGCTGATCCCTCGTTCCGTCTTGTCGGAACTGGATATGATGGTCGGGAAAATCCTCTGTTATCTCTATCTCAGCCCGGAACGGCTGGCGAATGAGGGGATTTTCACCCAGCAGGAACTGTACGACGAACTGCTCACCCTGGCCGATGAAGCAAAACTGCTGAAACTGGTGAACAACCGTTCAACCGGTTCAGACGTTGACCGTCAGAAGTTGCAGGAGAAAGTACGTTCTTCGCTCAACCGTCTGCGTCGTTTAGGCATGGTGTGGTTTATGGGCCACGACAGCAGCAAGTTTCGCATTACCGAATCGGTGTTCCGCTTCGGAGCCGATGTGCGTGCTGGCGACGATCCCCGTGAAGCACAGCGTCGCCTGATTCGTGATGGCGAAGCAATGCCGATTGAAAATCATCTGCAACTCAACGATGAAACCGAAGAGAATCAGCCAGATAGCGGAGAGGAAGAATAATGATTGAACGCGGTAAATTTCGCTCACTGACGCTGATTAACTGGAACGGCTTTTTTGCCCGAACTTTTGACCTTGACGAGCTGGTCACGACGCTTTCTGGCGGTAACGGGGCGGGTAAATCCACCACCATGGCGGCGTTCGTTACGGCGCTGATCCCCGACCTGACCCTGCTGCATTTCCGTAACACTACGGAAGCCGGGGCCACCAGCGGTTCGCGCGATAAAGGTCTGCACGGTAAGCTGAAAGCGGGTGTCTGTTATTCGATGCTCGACACCATTAACTCGCGCCACCAGCGCGTGGTGGTCGGTGTGCGTCTGCAACAGGTTGCCGGACGCGATCGTAAAGTGGATATCAAGCCGTTTGCCATTCAGGGACTGCCGATGTCGGTGCAGCCGACACAGCTGGTGACCGAAACCCTGAACGAACGCCAGGCGCGCGTGCTGCCGCTTAACGAGCTGAAAGACAAGCTCGAGGCGATGGAAGGCGTGCAGTTTAAACAGTTCAACTCCATTACTGATTACCACTCGCTGATGTTCGATCTGGGCATCATCGCGCGTCGTCTGCGCTCCGCATCTGACCGTAGCAAATTCTATCGTCTGATCGAAGCTTCGCTGTATGGCGGGATCTCCAGTGCCATTACCCGTTCTCTGCGCGACTACCTGTTGCCGGAAAACAGCGGCGTGCGTAAAGCGTTCCAGGACATGGAAGCGGCGCTGCGTGAAAACCGTATGACGCTGGAAGCGATTCGTGTCACCCAGTCGGACCGTGACCTGTTTAAGCATCTGATCAGCGAAGCTACCAACTACGTGGCGGCGGACTACATGCGTCACGCCAACGAGCGCCGTGTCCATCTCGACAAAGCCCTGGAGTTTCGTCGCGAGTTACATACTTCGCGTCAGCAACTGGCGGCTGAGCAGTACAAACACGTCGATATGGCGCGTGAGCTGGCAGAGCACAACAGTGCCGAAGGCGATCTGGAAGCGGATTATCAGGCGGCCAGCGATCACCTGAACCTGGTGCAAACCGCACTGCGTCAGCAGGAGAAGATCGAACGCTACGAAGCGGATCTCGATGAGCTGCAGATCCGTCTGGAAGAGCAAAACGAAGTGGTGGCAGAAGCCATCGAACGCCAGGAAGAGAACGAGGCTCGCGCGGAAGCTGCCGAACTGGAAGTGGACGAGCTGAAAAGCCAGCTTGCTGACTACCAGCAGGCGCTGGACGTCCAGCAAACGCGCGCGATCCAGTATAACCAGGCGATTGCTGCGCTTAATCGCGCCAAAGAACTGTGCCATCTGCCGGACTTAACCGCCGACAGCGCCGCCGAATGGCTGGAAACCTTCCAGGCGAAAGAGCTGGAAGCGACTGAAAAAATGCTCTCTCTTGAGCAGAAAATGAGCATGGCGCAAACCGCGCACAGCCAGTTTGAGCAGGCTTATCAGCTGGTGGTGGCAATCAACGGCCCGCTGGCGCGTAACGAGGCGTGGGATGTCGCTCGCGAACTATTGCGCGAAGGGGTCGATCAGCGTCACCTGGCAGAGCAGGTTCAACCGTTGCGGATGCGCTTAAGTGAACTGGAACAGCGTCTGCGCGAGCAGCAAGAAGCCGAACGTCTGCTGGCAGATTTCTGCAAACGTCAGGGCAAGAATTTTGATATCGCCGAACTGGAAGCCCTGCATCAGGAACTGGAAGCACGCATTGCCTCTCTTTCCGATAGCGTGTCTAACGCCCGTGAAGAGCGCATGGCACTGCGCCAGGAACAGGAACAGCTGCAGTCTCGCATTCAGAGTTTGATGCAGCGTGCGCCGGTTTGGCTGGCAGCGCAAAACAGTCTCAACCAGTTGAGCGAACAGTGCGGCGAAGAGTTTACCTCCAGCCAGGACGTCACCGAATATCTGCAACAGTTGCTGGAGCGTGAGCGAGAAGCGATTGTTGAACGCGATGAAGTGGGCGCGCGCAAAAACGCCGTCGATGAAGAGATCGAACGTTTAAGCCAGCCTGGCGGCTCTGAAGATCAGCGTCTGAACGCGCTGGCGGAGCGTTTTGGTGGTGTGCTGCTGTCAGAAATTTATGACGACGTTAGCCTGGAAGATGCGCCGTACTTCTCAGCGCTGTATGGCCCGTCACGCCACGCCATCGTGGTGCCAGATCTGTCACAGGTAACTGAACACCTGGAAGGCTTGACCGATTGCCCGGAAGATCTCTATCTGATCGAAGGAGATCCGCAGTCATTCGATGACAGCGTGTTCAGCGTTGATGAGCTGGAAAAAGCGGTAGTGGTGAAAATCGCCGATCGTCAGTGGCGTTATTCACGTTTCCCGGAAGTGCCGCTGTTTGGTCGTGCTGCGCGTGAAAGCCGTATTGAAAGCCTCCATGCCGAGCGTGAAGTGCTTTCCGAACGCTTCGCCACGCTCTCCTTTGATGTACAGAAAACTCAGCGTCTGCATCAGGCGTTCAGCCGCTTTATCGGCAGTCATCTGGCGGTTGCGTTTGAGTCTGACCCGGAAGCAGAAATCCGTCAACTGAACAGCCGTCGCGTCGAACTGGAGCGGGCGTTAAGTAATCATGAAAATGATAACCAGCAGCAGCGTATTCAGTTTGAGCAGGCGAAAGAGGGCGTTACGGCGCTGAACCGCATTCTGCCGCGTCTCAACCTGTTGGCTGATGACAGCCTGGCGGATCGCGTCGATGAAATCCGCGAACGTCTGGATGAAGCCCAGGAAGCCGCGCGTTTTGTTCAGCAGTTTGGCAATCAACTGGCGAAACTGGAACCGATTGTTTCGGTATTGCAGAGCGACCCGGAACAGTTCGAACAGTTAAAAGAAGATTACGCGTACTCTCAGCAGATGCAGCGCGATGCCCGTCAGCAGGCGTTTGCCCTGACGGAAGTGGTGCAGCGTCGTGCGCACTTTAGCTATTCTGACTCGGCAGAAATGCTTAGCGGTAACAGCGATCTCAACGAAAAACTGCGTGAACGTCTGGAACAGGCGGAAGCGGAGCGTACCCGCGCTCGCGAAGCGTTGCGCGGTCACGCAGCGCAGTTGAGTCAGTACAACCAGGTGCTGGCTTCGCTGAAAAGTTCTTACGACACCAAAAAAGAGCTACTCAACGATCTGCAACGTGAATTGCAGGATATCGGCGTGCGTGCTGATAGCGGGGCAGAAGAGCGGGCGCGTATTCGCCGTGACGAGCTGCATGCGCAACTGAGCAATAACCGTTCACGCCGCAATCAACTGGAAAAAGCGCTTACCTTCTGCGAAGCGGAGATGGACAACCTGACCCGCAAACTGCGCAAGCTGGAGCGGGATTACTTTGAGATGCGCGAGCAGGTAGTGACCGCCAAAGCGGGCTGGTGTGCGGTGATGCGCATGGTGAAAGATAACGGCGTTGAGCGCCGCTTACACCGTCGTGAGCTGGCTTATCTCTCCGCTGATGATTTGCGTTCCATGTCGGATAAGGCGTTAGGTGCGCTGCGTCTGGCGGTGGCGGATAACGAACATCTGCGCGACGTGCTGCGCATGTCGGAAGATCCGAAACGTCCGGAGCGTAAAATTCAGTTCTTCGTGGCGGTTTATCAGCATCTGCGTGAACGTATTCGTCAGGATATTATTCGTACCGATGATCCGGTGGAAGCTATCGAACAGATGGAGATTGAACTTAGCCGTCTGACCGAAGAATTAACCTCCCGTGAACAGAAACTGGCGATCAGTTCCCGCAGCGTGGCGAACATCATTCGCAAAACCATTCAGCGCGAGCAGAACCGTATCCGTATGCTCAACCAGGGGTTGCAGAACGTATCGTTTGGTCAGGTGAACAGCGTGCGTCTCAACGTGAACGTGCGTGAAACGCACGCCATGCTACTGGATGTGCTCTCTGAACAGCACGAGCAGCATCAGGATCTGTTTAACAGCAACCGTTTGACCTTCTCGGAAGCGCTGGCGAAACTGTATCAACGTCTTAACCCGCAGATTGATATGGGGCAGCGCACGCCGCAGACCATTGGCGAAGAACTGCTGGATTACCGCAACTATCTGGAAATGGAAGTTGAGGTTAATCGTGGTTCCGATGGTTGGTTGCGCGCAGAGTCTGGTGCATTGTCGACCGGTGAGGCGATTGGTACCGGTATGTCGATTCTGGTGATGGTGGTACAAAGCTGGGAAGATGAATCTCGCCGCCTGCGCGGTAAAGATATCTCTCCTTGCCGCCTGCTGTTCCTCGATGAAGCAGCGCGACTGGATGCTCGTTCTATCGCCACGCTGTTTGAATTGTGTGAACGTTTGCAAATGCAGCTCATCATCGCAGCGCCGGAAAATATCAGCCCGGAGAAAGGCACCACCTATAAACTGGTGCGTAAAGTCTTCCAGAATACCGAACACGTTCACGTCGTCGGCCTGCGAGGATTTGCGCCGCAACTCCCTGAAACGCTTCCAGGAAGTGACGAAGCGCCTTCTCAGGCGAGTTAAAATTAAGGCGGCAGCAATGCCGCCTTTTCTTTTTCCGAAAACGCCGTTTCTGCACTAAAAAAGTGGCACATTACGGCGCGCTTTTCTTTAAACTTCTTTACATTAGGTTATGTAAAAACGTATCGGCGTTTATATACTGAAGATAAGCCTGATGAGTAACAGGCTTGCTCGTCATACTTTCGTGAGTATTGGCGTTGTACAGGCAAGTCGTAAAATAACAGCCTGGCTATTCAGAGTATGATAAAAACAGGGGGCAAGGGATGTTGCTTAATATGATGTGTGGTCGTCGGCTGTCGGCAATCAGTTTGTGCCTGGCCGTAACATTCGCTCCACTGTTCAATGCGCAGGCCGATGAGCCTGAAGTAATCCCTGGCGACAGCCCGGTGGCTGTCAGTGAACAGGGCGAGGCACTGCCGCAGGCGCAAGCCACGGCAATAATGGCGGGGATCCAGCCATTGCCTGAAGGTGCGGCAGAAAAAGCCCGCACGCAAATCGAATCTCAATTACCCGCAGGTTACAAGCCGGTTTATCTTAACCAGCTTCAACTGTTGTATGCCGCACGCGATATGCAACCCATGTGGGAAAACCGTGATGCTGTTAAAGCCTTCCAGCAACAGCTGGCAGAGGTGGCGATTGCCGGTTTCCAGCCGCAGTTTAATAAATGGGTAGAGTTACTGACCGATCCTGGTGTTAACGGGATGGCACGCGACGTAGTGCTCTCTGATGCGATGATGGGCTATCTCCATTTCATTGCAAATATTCCGGTCAAAGGCACTCGCTGGCTATATAGCAGTAAACCTTATGCACTTGCAACGCCGCCGCTCTCGGTGATTAACCAATGGCAGCTGGCGCTGGATAAAGGTCAATTGCCTACGTTTGTTGCTGGACTGGCACCGCAGCATCCGCAATATGCGGCGATGCATGAATCGTTACTGGCCTTACTCAGTGACACCAAACCGTGGCCCCAACTGACCGGCAAAGCAACGTTGCGCCCAGGGCAGTGGAGTAACGACGTACCGGCGTTGCGCGAAATATTGCAACGCACAGGCATGTTGGACGGGGGGCCGAAAATTACTCTACCTGGCGATGACACGCCAACTGACGCGGTAGTCAGCCCATCCGCTGTTACTGTTGAAACAGCAGAAACTAAGCCGATGGACAAGCAAACGACATCTCGTAGTAAACCTGCGCCTGCCGTTCGCGCCGCCTACGATAATGAACTGGTGGAAGCCGTTAAACGTTTTCAGGCATGGCAAGGATTGGGGGCAGATGGTGCTATTGGCCCGGCAACACGTGACTGGTTAAACGTAACGCCCGCCCAGCGTGCTGGCGTGTTGGCTCTCAACATCCAGCGATTGCGCTTGCTGCCAACAGAGCTTTCTACCGGGATCATGGTTAACATTCCGGCCTATTCGCTGGTCTACTATCAGAACGGCAATCAGGTGCTGGATTCGCGAGTCATTGTCGGTCGCCCCGATCGCAAAACGCCGATGATGAGCAGTGCCCTTAACAACGTAGTGGTAAACCCGCCGTGGAACGTACCTCCAACTCTGGCACGCAAAGATATTCTGCCAAAAGTGCGCAACGATCCGGGATATCTCGAAAGCCATGGCTATACGGTGATGCGCGGCTGGAACAGCAGAGAAGCGATTGACCCATGGCAGGTTGACTGGTCTACAATCACGGCCTCGAATTTACCGTTCCGCTTCCAGCAGGCTCCAGGCCCACGGAACTCGCTGGGGCGCTATAAATTCAATATGCCGAGTTCAGAGGCCATTTATTTGCATGACACGCCGAACCACAATCTGTTCAAGCGTGATACACGCGCATTGAGCTCAGGCTGTGTACGAGTGAATAAAGCTTCCGATCTGGCGAATATGCTGTTGCAGGATGCAGGCTGGAATGACAAACGTATTTCTGATGCGCTGAAGCAGGGTGATACACGTTACGTCAATATTCGGCAGTCGATTCCGGTGAATCTCTACTACCTGACGGCCTTTGTTGGTGCAGATGGTCGTACCCAGTATCGTACAGATATTTACAATTATGATCTGCCTGCGCGATCCAGCTCGCAAATCGTATCGAAAGCGGAACAATTAATCAGGTAAATGAAGTAGTTCGGGGAAATCAGTTGTCGTAATAATTAGCATGATTGGGGGCGATTCTCTGCAGCCCCCGTCACTGCTGGGGTTGAGTCATCTTGACGTCTGCTTTACGGGCGGTTAAGGTGCCTCTTGTGCGCCAGAAGTGCATATAAACGATAACATTGACCTGTAGACTTGATTATCATGGACAAATTCGACGCTAATCGCCGCAAATTGCTGGCGCTTGGTGGCGTTGCACTCGGTGCCGCCATCCTGCCGACCCCTGCGTTTGCAACACTCTCTACCCCACGCCCGCGCATTTTGACACTCAATAATCTTCATACCGGAGAGTCAATCAAAGCGGAGTTTTTCGATGGCAGAGGCTATATTCAGGAAGAATTGGCAAAACTTAACCATTTTTTCCGCGATTACCGCGCGAACAAAATAAAGTCCATCGACCCAGGATTATTCGACCAGTTGTATCGCCTGCAAGGGTTGTTAGGCACGCGCAAACCGGTGCAACTCATTTCCGGTTATCGTTCTATTGATACCAACAATGAACTACGCGCCCGCAGCCGTGGAGTAGCGAAGAAAAGCTATCACACTAAAGGCCAGGCGATGGATTTCCATATTGAAGGTATCGCGTTAAGCAATATTCGCAAAGCCGCGTTATCTATGCGCGCAGGTGGTGTAGGATATTATCCACGTAGTAACTTTGTGCATATTGATACCGGGCCAGCACGGCACTGGTAGTAATTGCTTAACGAAACAGGGGCAGTATGAACTATCGTATTATTCCGGTCACCGCATTCTCCCAGAACTGTTCATTAATCTGGTGTGAACAAACCCGTCTGGCCGCACTGGTCGATCCTGGCGGCGATGCGGAAAAAATCAAACAGGAAGTTGATGACAGCGGCCTGACACTGATGCAGATCCTGCTGACGCATGGTCATCTGGACCACGTTGGCGCAGCGGCGGAACTGGCGCAACATTACGGCGTGCCGGTTTTTGGCCCGGAAAAAGAAGATGAGTTCTGGCTGCAAGGCTTGCCTGCGCAAAGTCGTATGTTTGGTCTGGAAGAGTGCCAGCCGCTGACGCCAGATCGTTGGCTGAACGAAGGCGATACCATCAGCATAGGGAATGTGACTTTACAGGTGTTACATTGCCCTGGGCATACGCCGGGTCATGTCGTGTTTTTTGATGATCGGGCAAAGCTGCTGATTTCTGGCGATGTTATTTTCAAAGGCGGAGTAGGGCGCAGTGACTTCCCGCGTGGCGATCATAATCAACTGATTTCTTCAATCAAAGATAAATTGCTGCCACTGGGGGATGACGTGACATTTATTCCGGGTCACGGACCATTATCCACACTTGGTTATGAACGCCTGCATAATCCCTTCCTGCAAGACGAAATGCCCGTCTGGTAAGGCACATAAAAAAGCCCGCTTTTAATGCGGGCCTGGATTTCTGGCAAAGTGCGCTTTGTTTATGCCGGATGCGGCACGAGCGCCTTATCCGGCCTACAAAATCGTGCAAATTCAAAATATTGCAGGGGACGCGTAGGCCTGATAAGCGTAGCGCATCAGGCAATGTTGCGTTTGTCATCAGTCTCAGCCCGCTTTTCAGCGGGCTTCATTGTTTTTAATGCTTACAGCACTGCCACAATCGCTTCGCACAGCGGAGCCATGTTATCTGGTGTCATCCCGGCCACATTTACGCGACCAGAAGCAACCGCATATACGCCAAACTCTTCGCGCAGACGCAGCACTTGTTCTTTTGTCAGGCCACTGAAGGAGAACATGCCGTTCTGTTTGATGATAAAGCTGAAGTCGCGGTTTGCGCCTTTTTCCTGCAGCGTATTGACGAACAACTGACGCATACGCTGAATACGCTGGCGCATATCAGTCAGCTCTTGTTCCCAAATCGCACGTAACGCATCGTTGCTCAGGATGGTGGCAACAACAGAAGCGCCGTGTGCTGGTGGGTTAGAGTAGTTAGCGCGAATCGCCGCTTTCATTTGGCTGAATGCGCGATCAACGGTTTCACTGTCGGCAGCAACCAGAGTACAAGCGCCAACACGCTCGTTGTACAGGCCAAAGTTTTTAGAGTAGGAACTGGCAACAATCAGCTCTTTATGCATAGCCGCGAAAGCGCGCAGTCCTTCAGCATCTTCTTCCAGACCACGGGCAAAACCCTGGTAAGCGAAGTCAAACAGCGGTAACCAGCCTTTCTCAACTGAGAGTTGTGCCAGTGTCTGCCATTGTTCCAGCGTAGGGTCGATACCGGTTGGGTTATGGCAGCAGCCATGGAACAGCACTACGTCGCCAGCCTGAGCTTCATTCAGGCTGTTAATCAGTGCATCGAAGTCAAGAGTGTGATTTTCCGCATCATAATAAGCGTATTCACGAACTTCCAGACCTGCAGAGTTAAAGACGCTCTTATGGTTCGGCCAGCTTGGGTTGCTCACCCACACTCGCTTAACGCTGGTATTTTTTGCCAGGAAATCGGCAGCTACGCGTAGTGCGCCAGTGCCCCCCGGAGTCTGTGCCGTGCGAGCACGTTTGTCATTGATCAGGGCGCTACCTTTACCAAACAGCAGTTCCTGAGTGCAGCGACCAAATTCAGGGATGCCGTCAATGCCGAGGTAATTTTTGGTGGTTTCATTTTCGAGCAGATACTGTTCAGCCTTTTTCACGCTGGTCAGTACCGGGGTTTTGCCCGTCTCATCTTTATAGACACCAATCCCGAGGTTAATTTTGCCGGGACGTTCATCGGCACGAAACAGATCGGCCAGGCCCAGAATCGGGTCGGCAGGAGCGGCGGTAATGTTCTCAAACATGACGAGGTTCCATTATGGTTACAGAAGGGAAGTCCGCTATCAGGGTAACGGGAGATTTACAAAATTCCAACTATTACTGATGAAAACGCAGGCTGTTTTTGCAAGACGTGAGATTGCTCTGGAAGGTATAAAAAAAACAGGACCAAAGTCCTGTTTTTTCGGCATTTAACAAAGAGGTGTGCTATTAGAACTGGTAAACGATACCCACAGCAACGGTGTCGTCTGAACCTACGCCCAGTTTGTTGTCAGAATCGATCTGGTTGATGATGTAGTCAACATAGGTGGACATGTTTTTGTTGAAGTAGTAGGTTGCGCCCACTTCAAAGTAGTTCACCAGATCAACATCACCGATACCTTCTACGTCTTTCGCTTTAGATTTGGTGTAAGCGATGGACGGACGCAGACCGAAATCGAACTGGTATTGCGCAACTAACAGAACGTCTTGCGTTTTGTTGGCGAAGCCGCTGGTGTTTGTAAATTTATTAGTGATCGGCGTAGCGTTACGGGTTTCACCGTAGTTCGCTGCCAGGTAGATGTTGTTCGCGTCGTACTTCAGACCAGTAGCCCACTGTTCAGCTTTTTTACCGTTGCCAAGAGGTTGAGCTTCTTGCAGGTTGGTACGGTCAGCTGCACCATAAGCACCAACGATACCAAAGCCTTCGTATTCGTAGCTGATAGAACCGCCAACACCGTCGCCGTTAGAACGGCGTGCAGTGTCACGCTCGTTTTTACCCAGGTACTGAACAGCGAAGTTCAGGCCATCAACCAGACCAAAGAAGTTGGAGTTACGATAGGTAGCAACGCCGCCAACACGACCAACGAAGAAGTCATCGCTGTATGCAGTATCACCACCAAATTCTGGCAGCATATCGGTGTAACCCAGTGCATCATAAACCACACCGTAGTTACGGCCGTAATCGAAAGAACCAACGTCAGCGTATTTAAGACCCGCGAATGCCAGACGCGTTTTGTTACCAGTTTGAGCGTCAGCGCCTTCAGAGTTGTTACCCTGGAAGTTATATTCCCACTGACCATAACCGGTCAGATCGGAATTGATTTGAGTTTCCCCTTTAAAACCAAGACGGGCATAGGTCATGTCGCCATTGCCACCGTAACTGTTTTCACCGTTACCCTTGGAAAAATAATGCAGACCAACAGCTTTACCGTACAGATCTACTTTGTTGCCATCTTTGTTATAGATTTCTGCAGCGTTTGCAGTACCTGCTACTAACAGAGCAGGGACGATCACTGCCAGAATATTGCGCTTCATCATTATTTATTACCCTCATGGTTTTTTTTATGACACCTGCCACTGCCTTCAATAAGTTCTGTCAATAAAAATTTACGGAACTATTGATGAGAGTTTGGTGTCTTTATGTGTCTGCAGGCATCTTTCCATTCAAACTAACGTTTCGCTACCGTGAAAGTGCTACAAAGATAAAGATTTAGTTTCAAAAAGAAAAAATATGTAACCAAAAGTAAAAATTAAGGAACTTTGTGAACACCGTCATAT